>NZ_CANCWN010000010.1:0-62728 GCF_947381485.1 Limosilactobacillus avium
ACTGGCATACACCAATCGAGATCTTCCTGCTTAATTTACGTCATTAAATTCGTTCAAGTTATTTCTTGCAATCTGCCATATAATAAAGTTGTTTTTATTAATTGTAAATTGAGAAAGCGGATAAATACTATGACCTTGAAAGTTAAACACTGGCTTTACGCAATCTTTTGCTTGTTAGTGGTTGGCACGGTGCTTAACCACCGTGTCCACACCCTTCGTGCCCAAAAAGCCCGGATTGCGCGCCAGGCTAAAATTAAGCGCTCCCGGCGCCAGGCGGCTAAACAGCGTGCAGGGGTTGCGCAACGGAATGCCAATATGCGAACGCCCATTAACTGGCGGAAATCATCGGAAACAATTCCTTACCCGGACCTGAAACAGGCCAAGGATTTGTGGGTTAAGGTGTGTCTTAAAAAGAACCGGACCTACGTTTACGACGGCAAACACATCATCTACACTATGTACTGCACCGGGGGAATTTACCAACGGGATGACAAGACGGGCAAGATGAAAAGCCTAACCCCGACTGGCACTTACCACATTCAAAACGAGCGCGGTGACCACTTTTACAATGCGCAGCTGAACGAGGGGGCCAATTACTATGTCTCCTGGCTAGACCACGGGAAGTACCTTTTCCACAGTGTCCCGACGGTTGGTAATGGCAAGTATAATAAGACCGAAGCCGCTAAACTCGGCAAGACGCAGGGGTCCCACGGTTGTGTCCGTTTGTCCGTTCCGGATGCCCGCTGGTTCTCGCGAAACGTCCCCGTTGGAACGAAGATTGTGGTTACTAACTGAGTTGCAGGTGAATGTACTTGAGACCCAGGATGACGATATTTACGATCAAGAGGGTAACAATTGCCGTTAAAAAGGTAATCCGTACAAGTGGAACCAGCAGGATTAAGAGGTCATAAGCAATCATTGCAATAATGAGGCCACAGTTACAGAGAACCAGGTTCCTGATAAAGCTTTTGGGAAAAATACTGAACATGGTGATCACCTTCCTAACGGATAATAATGGTTGTTCCCTTGGGCAGGGACTGGGCCCACTTTGCATCGGGTGCGGATAGCTGAATGGTGTTGGCGACCTTAGCCGGCTTGGTTAGCCACTTGTTGCTGACGGGGTGCTGGTCCTTGCTTACTGGCGATTCAAAGTAGTAGTGATGACCAAACTCAGCCCAGTTCTTGGCAGTAACCGTATGCTGGCCCTGGACGTGGAAAAGCTGCTGACCATACTTACCTTGACTGGTGAAGCGGCCAGGTTGGGCGTTAATCTGGGCGTGCATGATGTAGATCACCTTATGCTTGCTCAGGACAAAGACCTTCTGCATTCCGGGCTCCGCAATCAGGCGCAGGTCGGTCTGCTTTCTTAAATTAGGGTAACTGCGGTGTTCCGACGCCTTGTACAATCGTGCCCAACTCAGGAGGTTGGTATTGTAGACCTGGCTGGTGCGGCGTGCTTCGGGGATGAAGTGACTGCTGTCCAGGTAGCAGCGGGCATTGATGAAGAGGATGACAAGCAAAAGAATCACCCCCGCAATTTGACAGAGGTGTTTGAATTCGCGATTCATTACTGGTTTAGCCCCTTTCGGAAGAATACTATTACTATCTTACCGTTATTTTTGAAACTGACAAACGCAATTTAACAAAATGGGAGAAAATTCATGAAAAAATTTTTTTCATTCTTAATCGCGCTGCTGCTTGCACTAAGCGTGGCAACCGGCGCGTCAGCTAGTAAACGTATTGATGCCTCGGCGGCGGTCATGGTGGATGCCTCAACTGGTCAGGTTATTTATGAGCAAAACCCGAATAAGAAGTTGCCAGTGGCGTCCGTCAGTAAGCTACTTACGATTGCTGTGATTCATGACGAACTGAAGCAAAACGTCATCACCGCTAACAGTAAGGTCCAGGTGACACCCGACGTCGCAGCCATTTCCAACGACCCTAGCTATTCTAGTATTGGCCTGCAGGCGGGGCAGTCGTATACTGTCCGGGAGTTGGTCAACGCGGCGATGGTCAAGTCTGCCGATGGGGCAACCCTTGCCCTGGCAATGGCGGACGGCAGTAACATTGAGGAGTTTAACCTTAAGCTCCAGCAAAAGGCTAAGGACCTCGGCTTGAAAAAGTGTTCGATCGTGAACCCGGTGGGCCTCACTAATGGTGACCTGAAGAACTTGAAGTTGAACCAGTACTCGGATAAGGCGGAAAACGCCATGACCGCTGCCGACGCGGCCATCTTAGCCCGTTACCTTATCCGGTCATATCCGGATATTCTCCAGGTAACTGCCCAGAAGAGCGCCAGTTTTTACATTGCTAAAAATAAAACCGTGAAGGAAGAGAACTTGAATAAGATGCTGCCTGGCGATAAGTACACGGTAAGTGGCGTCCAGATCGACGGCTTAAAGACCGGGACCTCTGATGCCGCCGGAGCGTGTTTTGTCAGTACCGGCCTTTACCGCGGCCACCGGATCATCACTGTGGTCCTCCACGCCAACGGGAACGATAAAGATGCCCGTTTCACGACAACCCAGCAGCTTTATAACATGCTGAAGCAAACGCCCCTCCAGGAAATTACCCTGCCAAAGAATTTGCGCCAGCAGCGGGTTGCTAACGGGAACCAGCGGACCACCGATATCAAACCACAGAAGCTGATGATCTGGGGGAGTAAACCAGTCCGCCACTACACCTTAGCGGTTAACTATGACCACCAGAAGCAAAATAAGCGGGGAAGGCTCTTGGCCCCAATCAGGAAGAATGAACGGGTTGGTGAGATTGAGCTATCGAGCCCGGACATCCGGACAATTAATGGCGAACCGCTGACCTATGACCTCTACAGCGAGGAACAGGTCCCGCGGGGCAACTTCTGGCAGCGGCTGTGGCATTAATATAAAGAGAATATGACGATTCAAAAATGAGCGCCAGCGTTCGGCTTTTACCGAATACTGGCGCTCATTTTGTTTTGGCTATGAACTTCCTACTGGTTCTTATTATTGCCATCCGGGTTAGTAATCTTAATCCGGTTAGAATCGGTAGAAGAGTGATTTTGTTCTGGAGCATCGGTGCTGTAATCATCAACCGTCGATTGGTTGTTGTTTTCGCTAAAGATACTCGTCGACTTATTGCCCTTCTTCTTTTCAATCCGTTGAGCCCGCTTCAACCCGTTGGAGTAGTTATAATCAGCGGGGTTAACAGCCTTAAAGCCCTTCGGATGGTAGAAGCGAAGGAGGTTCTTTTCGTTTAAGGAATCGGAAAGGCCCAGTTCCGTGTTGACCAGTTTCTGGTCCTTTCGTAACTTGGCCCGCTGCTTCTTGGTCAACTTGGCCTTCTTCCCGGTCCGGTTGTTATAAATAGTGCCACTAATACTGGTGTAGTGCGGTGTAACAAAGTCCTGGTTCCGGAAAGCAACGACTTGACTGTGCTGCTTTGAGAAGAGGTCGGTCCCAAACTGGATATAACGTTTCGAACTGATACCAAGTAGGTGGAGGAGGGTTGGCAAGACGTCAACTTCGCCCCCATAGGTATGGACGATGTGGCCGTGGTTACCGGCGTTAGGGATGACGAACATTAACGGTACCCGTTGTAGTTGGGCGTTGTCAAAGTCCGTCCAGTCATCGGCACTCTTTCCGAGAACCCCCGCTAACGAAGTGTTCTCACTATTGGAGATTCCGTAGTGGTCCCCATAAATCATGATGATGGAGTGGTTGTAGAGTCCACTCTTCTTAAGGTAGTTGAAGAACTCTTGGACCGACTGGTCGAGGTAGTGGGCGGTAATGAAGTAGTTGTCCACGTTTTCGTCCCCAGAATCCGTGGTTTGGAAGTTCGGGTCCTTATCCTCGTCATCGAGGGTGTATGGGAAGTGGTTGGTGACCGTAATGTACTTGACGTAGAAGGGCTGTTGGAGGTTTTGCAAGTACTTGATGGAATCCTTGAACAGCAGCTTATCCTTCAGCCCGTAGCCGGTCGACTTGTCACCCGAAGTGTCGAAGTAACTAGCGTCGAAGAAGTACTGGTAACCGAGGTTCTTGTAAACATTGTTCCGGTTCCAGAAACTGGCGACGTTACCGTGGAATACCGCGCTGGTGTAACCGGCCCGCTGCTTGAGGATAGCCGGGGCCCCTTGGAAGGTGTTGTCACTACCAAGGGTGGCAAAGAGAGAACCTTGGGGAAGGCCAAAGGTACTGGTCTCCAGGAGGTTTTCGGCGTCACTGGTCTTCCCCTGGCCAACCTGGTGGAAGAAATTATCAAAGGCGTAGGTCTCTTTGCTGTGGTAAAGCGAGTTTAGAAATGGTGTGACTTCCTGCCCGTTGATCTTCTTGTCAATCAGGAATTGCTGGAAGCTTTCCAGGTGGATGATGATGACGTTCCGTCCCTTGGCAATCCCGAACATCTGGGGGTTAGCCTTGGCATAGTGCTTGTCGGTAAACTTCTTGACCTTTTTTAGCTCGGACTTAGTAGCGCTCTGCCGCATATCATTAATGTGCTGGGACTTCACCAGGTCGTATCCGGTAAAGGTGTCAATCCCCAGGTACTTAACGATGTAGGTCCGGTCAAACGTCCGTCCCAAAAGCTGGGGCCGGTCCATTTCGGCAAACGAGAGGTTTACCCCGAAGAGAACCAAGGCCATTGAGGTAAAGGCAAAGGCGAGCCGCGACCCGATCGCCCGCTTATCAAAGCGAATCTTTTTTAAGAGCATCAAGACGACGATGACGACGATATCGAGCCAGTAGAAGACGTCGTGAAAGTTTGTCAGGGCAAGCGAACTGCCACTGAGCCCCTGGTTAACCTTCGAATAGCCCGTCATGGTGGCAATCGTCATGAAGTCGGTAAATTCACGGAAGTAAATAACGTTCAGGTAGAGCAGGAGCGTATTGGCAATATCGAGGCCCATCAAAACAGGGTAGAAGAAGCGCGCCCGCTTAAAATAAAATGCAATACTATAGATTAAGGCAGTGGTTGCTACGGGATTAAACAGCAAAATGAGGTACTGGAAAAATCCGGAAGCCCCCAGCTTAAAATCAGTGAAGTAAGCAAACAGGGTTTTAAACCAAAAAAGGACGACTAGGAGGGTGAAGAACCCAATCCTAGTGTCCACAAATTTGCTTAATTTTTTCATTAGGAATGTTCCTCGCAATCAATGTTTATATTTAATTGGTTTTGACAAATCAGAACCATTTTATCACAGATTGCAAGTAAACAATTGGCATGGTTTGTTTCGTTGCGAAAACTTAATTCTTTGCGACCGCTGGAACGGGTGCTGGGGCCGCCAGCCAGTCGTAATGAAAAAGCCGTTTCAAATGCCGGTTAACAGGGATCCAGATCCCCGCCTTCAAGATATCTTTTAAAGAAGCCAGCATGGTCTTATCCTGCCGGTAAGTCTTAGAAAGGGGGATTCGCAAAGTCTGTCCATCTTCAGTAACAACCTTCACCGTTCGACCTGTCACCGCCACAATCCGGGCGGCAACGATGTCAGAATGAGTTGTATCTTTAAGTGTCATATTGATTCCTTCCTTCTATATTCTTCAGTGTACGGAACAGATATGAAGAAAATGTGTTTAAAAGTCTAAGCTCATCCTAAGCTTGATGCCGTGGCTTTACGCTGATGAAAGCGGTAAAATAATAATGAAGTCTTAGAAGTGGAGGTTATGAAAATGACAAAGTTAAACTTATACCTCGTTCGTCACGGCCAAACCTATTTCAACATCTATAACAAACTACAGGGGTGGAGTAATTCACCACTGACGGCAAAGGGAAAGGAAAACGCCCGGCAAGCGGGTGAACGACTCAAGGATGTTCATTTTGATGCGGCATTTTGTAGTGACACAACGCGGGCAATGGAGACAATCCAAAAAATTCTGGACATGAACCAGGCGGATTCGGTTAAGCACCCGACCACTACTCCTTACTTCCGGGAGGAGTTTTACGGCTCGTATGAGGGAACCAACATGGACGTTGCCTGGTATAACGCGGGCGCCCCGCACGGTCTTAAGACCTTCCGTGATATTGTAACCAAGTATTCGATTGGCCAAGCAAAGGATTGGCTGAAAGATGCCGATCCCTTTCACGATGCGGAAAATAACCAGGAATACTGGGAACGGGTGGATAAGGGAATTGAACTTATCCGCAACGCTGATCTGCCAGAGGATGCCAACGTTCTGTGGGTAAGTCACGGTAATACCCTCTTGAGCCTGGTTGAACGCTTCGGCGGTGGCAAGTATGACGTGACTGTTCGCCCCGCCAATGGTAGTTTGACGCAGATGCTTTTAACCGATGATAACATCAAGGTTGTTTCATACAATAAATAGGTCGGTATGTTTCGCGTGAAACAAGTATTGAGAAAGAACTTTTCTTTTAACACAAAATAAGCGGTGGCCTTCAGTGCTCGGCCTTCCGGGCATTGGGGGCCTTTTGTGTGCTACGGTAGGGCACCTCACGGCATACAGAATTTATGTCACGATTCCTTGGTGTTTGCGGTATAATCGACCCTGATACTTTTTAGGGAAGCGGGTAAAAATGACTAAGTTTATGCAGCACACCAAGGGTGAGATGGCCCAGTGGGAGGATACCCAGGCCAAGGAATTAGTAAAGATTCGGGCATCCCAGCGTCACCTCATTTATAACGTGGTGGCGTACCTATTGATCTCAATTATTGAGTACTGGCTTGCGGCGGTTAGCAAGTCCCAGACACTGCGGGCGGATGCCTTTAACAACCTTTCGGGAATTATTTCCACCGTCCTTTTGATGTTGGGCCTACACATTGCCCAGGACGTTGACGATGATGACATCATCGGGGCTAAGCTTCCGGAAGACGGCTACCAGGAACACCTGGGAACGGACCAGCGGGTGCAGTTTGTCCGTTGGCGGTACGAGACGGTTTTCTCCCTGGTAACGGCCGTAGTGATGGTGGCCATTGCCCTGAGCGTCATTATCGATGGTATCAAGGGCCTCTTAAGCTCGAATGACCGGGTAGTGCCCCAACCGATTGCCATCGTGGGGGCCGGGATTGCGTCAGTGATTATGCTAGTTGTTTGGTACATGAACCGGCAGACCGGCCGCAAACTGCAAAACGCGGCCCTGTTGGCTTCGGCCCAGGATAGCTTGAGCGACGCCTTCACGAGTATTGGAACGATGGTCGCAATTGCTGGCGCCCTGCTCTTTAACCTCACCTGGCTCGATGGGGCCACCAGTATTGTTGTCGGCTTCTTTATCCTGTATTCGGGACTGAAGATTTTCTTTGAAAGCAGCCTGAACTTGACCGACTACTTTGATCCTAAGGCCGAGCATGAGTACGGGCAGGCAATCTTAGCGGTTCCGGCAATTCAATACATTGCTGAACTGAAGGCCCACTACAACGGTAATCTGGTTACTTTGGATGCCACCCTGGTCGTTGATAGTAAGATGACGGTTCTGGAGAGTTTCCAGCTATCGGAACGGATCGAGCAGATGCTCCGCGAGCGCTTTGGGATTATCGACGCCGATATTTCCTTTATCCCCGATCCACGATCATTTACGGATAAGGATGTTCATGGCCGGTTCTAAAGATACAAAAAGAGGATGAAAATAAGCTGAAGCTTTTTCTCATCCTCTTTTTTATCGTTAGTTTTGTGGGGTACTCTTCTTCAAGCCAATCCCGGTAAAACCGCTGAGGATGGAGAAGACCGGTGAGAACAGGCTAAAGAAGGCAAAGGGAAGGAAGTGAAGGACAGGGACCCCTAGCGTGGAGGCGGCGAAGGAGCCAGCCACGCCCCATGGAATCAGGTAGTTGATGACACTTCCCCCGTCTTCGAGGACCCGGCTAAGGGCTAACGGGGCCAGTCCAATCCGGCTAAACGCGGGCTTGAAGGCCTTCCCGGGAAGGATGACGGAGAGGTACTGTTCGCCGACAAACAGGTTGATCCCAATCCCCGAAAAGATGGTTGTTGTAACCAGGGGACCAGGCTTGCGGAGGTGCTTTACCAGGGGTTCCATTGCCACCTGGACGACGTTAAACTTCATTAGGATGCCCCCAAGTGAGAGGGTAACGATGATTAAAGAAACGGTCGCCATCATGCTGGTGATCCCACCCCGGGACAGCAGGGCGTTAACGGCGGCGTCACTAGTGTGGGCCACGAATCCCTCGCTGATTAACGTGGTGAGGGATTTTAATGACTCGTGCGGGTTCTGGAAGAAGATCATCCCGACCGTTACTAGGATATTGATAAACAGTGTTGGAATGGCCGGGATATGCTTCCAAGCGCAGGCAAACATCAGGATGATCGGCAGGAGGGCCCACCAACTGATAACGAAATGCTGGTTTAAGATGGCGGTCGTGTGGGCAATCTTGGCGGCACTCATCTGGTTACTTGAGTTCCCAAGGACCCAAAAGAGGACCAGGGAAACGATGAAGGACGGAATCGTTGACCACATCATGTTTTTAATGTGGGCGAAGAGGTCACTGCCGGCAATTGCTGATGCCAGGTTAGTCGAATCGGACAGTGGGGACATCTTATCACCAAAGACGGCCCCCGAGATGATGGCCCCGGCAATGAGGGCCGGGTTAAGGTTCATCGCCATCCCCATCCCAAAGAGGGCGATCCCAATCGTGGAAATGGTGGTGAACCCACTCCCGATTGACAGCCCGACCAAGGAGCAGACGATGAAGGTCGATGGGATGAAAAAGCGACTCGAGATTAGCTTAAAACCAACGACCATGATGGCGGGAATAATCCCGGCCTGAATCCAGACCGCAATGAGGGCCCCAATTAAAATGAAGATGAAGATGGGGATGATCGCGGTGCTGATTCCTTCGGTGATTCCCTGGTGGACGTCCTCCCAGGAGGCGCCCCGCAGTCGCGCCCAAAAGATCAAGAGGGCGATGGTAAAGAGAACCGGGATCTGCGGGGAAAGGCCAAAGTGGATAACGGCCGTCCCCAGGATTATGAGCATGATGATTAAGATGGTGAGTGCTTCACCAAAACGAACTTTTTTCATGGTTATTCCTCCTCAATAGTTTCTTAATGCTGAACGTTAGCTATTGGGATAGCGAATTACACCGCCACAGTTACTCACTTCAATTCCTCCTTACGAAAAAACGCCCCGTTGAATTTTGCTTCAACGGGGCGACTGTTTTAAACCGCGGTACCACCCGAGTTATGGAAATACTCCATCCTCATATCAGGTGGTAACGGCACTGAATATGGCCGGACAATTATTTATCCGTGATAATTCGACATTCTCCGCCTGACCGGTTCGCACATCCCCACCGGCTCTCTGACACCGAACGAAGCGTCTACTGAAACGTTAATTGTTAAAGCTATGATAGCGTGTGAATAATTCTTTGTCAATGAATATTTATTCGTGCCGGGCCCACTTGTGGTTGAAGAGCAGGTTCAACAAGACGGCCGAAACACTGGTAACCACGATCCCGTTGCCCAGGATGATCTGGACTTCCGTTGGCATGTGTTGAAAGAGCTGGGGGTACATGGTAATCCCCAGGCCGAGTCCAATTGAAACCGAGGCGGTCAGCAGGTTGGCGTTCTTGGTGAAGTCCACCTTGTGGAGAATTTGGACCCCCTGGACCCCGACCATCCCGAACATCACGATCATTGCACCACCCAGGACGGGTTCGGGGATGACCGTTGCCAGTGCCCCAATCTTGGGCAGGAGTCCCAAGATCAGGAGCAGGAAGGCGGCATAGTAAACTGGCCGCCGTGTTTTAACCCCTGACATCTTGAGAACTCCCACGTTTTCCGAGAAGGTTGAGTATGGGAAGGTATTGAACAGACCCCCAAGGACGGCCGCAATTCCTTCCGCCCGGTACCCGCGTTCCAGGTCCTGGGTAGTTAACTGACGACCGGTGATGTCACTGAGGGCAAAGAAGACCCCGGTGGATTCGATCATGGTCGTCAAGGACACCAAAATCATGGTGACCATTGCACTGAGGTTAAAGCGGGGAACCCCAAAGAAAAACAGCTGTGGGGCGTGGAACCAGGCTGCTTCACTGACCGGGGTCAATGAGACCTGACCTAAGCCGCCGGCGATAAACGAGGCGAGTAGGATTCCAATCAGGATGGCAATTGACTTCATGAAGCCGCGGGCAAAGGCGGAAAACAGCAGGATAATGACGATGGTCAGAAAGCCAATTAATAGGTTAACCGGGGCACCGAAGGAACTAGCAGATGCGTTTCCCCCACCGAGGTCCTGGAAGCCGACCGGCACCAGCGTAAAACCGATAATCGTGATTAGTGAGCCGGTGACGACCGGTGGGAAGAAGCGCTTGAGGTGGGCAAAGAAGCCGGCAATTAGGAAGACAAAGATACCGGCCGCAATGATGGCCCCGTACATGTAGGTAATCCCCAGTTTACCCCCGATGGATTCCAAAGGCGTAACCGCCTGAACTGCGCAGCCAAGGACAACCGGCAGGCCGATCCCGGTCAACGGCGTTTGCTTGAGTTGGAGTAGGGTGGCAACCCCGCACATGAAAATGTCAATTGAGACCAGGTAGGTCATCTGCACCGTCGAAAAATGCAGGTAGTGACCAATCAGCAGGGGGACCAGAACATCTCCGGAGTACATGGCCAAAAGGTGCTGAAAACCCAGGATAAAGTTACGCCACTGGCTAGCAAAGTCGGTCGGTGCTTGGTCGTTCTTTACAGTTGCGGATACTTGCTTCACGAATTATTCCTCCCAATATGAAGTTAATTCGCGGCCTATAAAAAAGCTCTCCTTGCCTTTTGCAAAGCAATGAGAGCTTATGTTCAAATTGCTTATAGTCCAGAGTTTATGGCTCCGGGTAGAGACTGCCGTCCGTATTACGGCATTATATAGGCCACTTGTTTAGTAAATTGCATTGTTGATATCCTACCATGTCAAACCGCTGATGACAAGCACCTTGTTCGGATTTTCCGGTAGTCTCGGATAAGATGAACATAAAAGTTCGTTAACGTCTCATTTCCACCAGCGCCGGTTAATAAGGAAGATTACGCAGGCGACCATCAGGATCAGGGTAATCATCAGGGTGAGTAACCAGGAGAGGTTGCCGTTAGCCAGGGGGAGCTTAACGTTTTCCCCGTAGAATCCGGAAACAATCGTTGGAATCGACAGGACGATCGAGTAAATTGTCAGGTACTTCATCGTTTGGTTCAGGTCACTATCCAGGACCTTGCTGTAGGCGTTTGAGACCCGCTCGGAAACGTCCGATGTCATTTGGGCCATTTCCAGTCCCTGCTGGGCTTCAACGATAACGTCATCGAGGTCGTTACATTGCCGGGTCGACATCCGTTTAAGAAACCGCCGCTTAAACTCTTCCAGCAGGGAGACGTTCCCCTTGAGTGACGTCAAGATGTAGACCAGGCCGGTCTCGATTTCCATGAACTCGGTGATTGCCTTGCGCCCCGTCCGCTTCTGCAGGTTCTGCTGAATTTGCTGCCGCTGTTGGTCGACTCGCCGGAGGGGACCAAAGTAGCTGGTGGAAAGGCGGTAGAGAACCGGAAAAACCAGGTTAAGCTTGTCAGTGACTGGGCCCCGGCGGTGAAGCGTCTTTAGCTCGTTGGCGATGATTCCGTTGACAAAGTTCGTCTTCGCGTTCGTGAAGGTGATGATGTTATTCGTGGTTAACATGATCCCAATCGGCGCCGTTTGGGGAGCCGTCACCGCGTGGGTGGGAACGTAAACGTCGAAAATGAGCAGGGTAACCCCGGCGTCCGGGTCGACTTCCACCCGTGCTTTTTCGTAGGGGTCAATGGCATAGTCAAGCAGCTCCTGGGTCACTTCGTACTTATCGATCAGGTCGACCCGTTCGCGGGGCAGGGGCTCAAAGACACTGATCCAGTGACTGTGGTCGTTGATTTTTTCCGCGCTTAACAATGCCATTCATCTCCTTAAAAATACTTATAATATTATTCAACGATAGAAACGGGGAAAAGTAAAGTCAGACCGCTAAATCAATATGAAAGCTTCACAATTTCCCGGGAAATATTTAGAATAAAGAGGTCTAAAGGAGGGGACAAGATGGGAAATATCCGTTGGAAAATCACTGAGCAACTGGGTCCTAAGCAGGCAGTCAAGAGCCTCCGGGAACTACTGCATGACCAGTGGCTGCTGCCTAACCGCTACATCCACTACTTGCGTCGCCGCCACAACGTCTTGGTCAATGGCCACTACCAGTACGTCAATGAACCCGTCCGCCCTGGTGACCAGGTCACGTTGCGGTTTGTGGGCGACGAATTGCGGACGCCGGATGCCAACGACTACGTGCCGACCCCGCATCCCCAGCTTCAGGTCCTCTTTGAAAACCGGGATGTTATTGTCGTTAACAAGCCCCGGGGCCAGAAGAGCCACCCTAACTACCATGGCGAGTTAGGAACGCTGATGAACGATGTGGCGGGCTACCTGAATGGCAGTGCCTACATGGTTCACCGCCTGGACCAGGAAACCAGTGGGGCGATGCTGGTTGCCAAGAATCCGGTAGTGGTTCCCATCTTGAACCGCCTGATCAGCAGTGGGCAAATTCACCGGCAGTACCTAGCTGTTGTGGCGGGGCAGATGAGTAGGGACGGGGAGCTGGCCTGGCCCATTGGTAGTGACCCGACTGACAAGCGGAAGTACATGGTTGGTGGGCAAAACGCGAAGGCCGCCCGGACCCTTTACCACGTCGTTGCGGTAAACCATCGGTATTCGTTAGTCCGCCTGCGCCTGGTAACCGGGCGGACCCACCAGATTCGGGTTCACCTGGCCCACGCTGGCCACCCCATAATTGGGGACCCCCTCTATAACGCGCAACCGGCACCGGCAATGCTGCTCCACGGTGCTATTCAGGAACTGGTCCTCCCCTTTACTTTCCAAAGAAAAGAAATTCAGGCACCTTTACCACCATATTTTCACAATTTTCTGGTAAAATACGACTTAGTTAGATAGATAAATATAAACATAAAAGGGAGGACATTAATTGTCACTTTTAGAAAAGTTATATGGACCGTTTTTTGATCCACATAACTGGGCAACGGTAATTACTTCGGGTCAAGACTGGCTAATCATCTTTTCATTGGTAATGATTGAGTGCCTACTGTCGGTTGATAACGCGGTTGTCTTGGCTGCCCAGACACGGGTGTTGCCAACCCTAAAGGAACAAGAGGAATCACTCTTCTACGGTATTTGGGGTTCATACCTCTTCCGCTTCCTAATTATTGGGGTGGGAACCTACCTGATCAACTTCTGGGAAATTAAGGTAATTGGCGCTGCCTACTTAATTTATCTGGTGTACCGTTTCTTTGCCGCCCGTTACCATGGGAAGCGGCGGCGGAGAAAGGTCCGCAACAGTGCCGCTGGGTTAAAAGGGCGCAAACTCTTTTGGACGGTGGTTGCCCAAATCGAGTTTATGGACATCATTTTCTCGGTTGACTCTGTTTTGGCTTCGTTGGCTATTTCTGAAAACCCCGTAATCGTTCTAATTGGGGGAATAATCGGGATTGCCTGCATGCGGGGGGTCGCGGAGATTATCATGAAATTGATGCGGCGGATTCCTGAGCTGGAGCCGATGGCCTATATTCTGATCTTTATCATTGCCATCAAGCTCTTCTTGACGATCCCCGCAATTGATATTGAGATTCCATCGGGGATTTTCGGTATATTTATTCTATCTGTTTTTGCCTTGACGATTATTATTCATTTCGTCCGGCGGAATAAGAACAAGGAGCAAAACTAATGGCAATTGAAGCAACTAGTGAGAACTTTGACCAAGAGGTGCAAGGACCAGTGACCGTGGTTGACTTTTGGGCCCCGTGGTGTGGTCCCTGCAAGATGATGGCGCCGGTTATGGACCGCCTGGAAAAGCAGTTTGCTGGCCAAATCAAGTTTGTGAAGTTTAACGTGGATAACAACCAAGAAATTGCGGAGCGTTACAAGGTAATGAGTATCCCGTCCCTGGTCCTCTTTAAGGATGGCCAGGCCAAGGAAAAGGTGACGGGGGTATACCCAGAGGCTAAGCTCGCCCACTATCTGAAACGCAAGTTAGCTGAATAATAAACAAGCTGGGAAAAAAGCATCAGAGTGCTCCGTATGGCTAGTATAGGACGATCGTTAGCACGGTACGGGCTGGCGATTGTCCGTAATCAATGGACTTGCTTCGCGGCGCTAGACACTAGGAGCACGCTTCGACGCGCAGCAAGCCTATTTGGTTTTTCCGCGATTACTATGTAATATTCGAGAAATATAAAGAAGGGTGAGAAAAAATGTGATTTTTTCTCACCCTCTTTTTTTACTCAAATTTTGGCTGGTAAATTCGGTAGAGAATAATTGAAAGGATAAAGGTCAACAGGTCCGCAACCGGTTGGGCCGCAATAATCCCGTGGTAACCGAATAGGCTGTTCATCAGGATGATTACCAGGGCAAAGATCAGCCCCTGCCGGCAAAACGAAAGCCAGAAGGCCGGGACTGCCTTCCCCATCGACTGGAACATTGTCGTGAAGACCAGGATGATCCCCGATAAGACGGCGGACGAACTTAGCCAACGAATCATGCCGGTCCCTTCCCGGATAACGGTCGGGTCCTTCATGAAGAGCCGAATTAAGAATGGGGCAAAGATGATTAGCAGGATTGTCATTGCAATGGCCAGACTGACAATCACCATGATGTCGAAACGGACCGTGGCGTTGAAACGCTTGCGGTCCTTGGCCCCGTACGTGTAACCAATTAGCGGTTGGGCGCCAAAAGCCAGACCAACGACAATCATGTTGGTGACCATACTAATCTTAAGGGCGATTCCCATTGCGGCAACACTGCTGGCCCCGTAAGTAATCAGGTAGCGGTTGGTCAGTGCAGTGGCGAAGGTGGCCATTAGGTTAGTAATTGAGGCCGGAATCCCGATGGCATAGATTTCCCACTGGAGGTGACGACTGATCTTGGTCTCCTTAATTGAGGTGGTCAGTTTCTTACTCTTGTAGCGGGTGTAGTAGATCATGATGACGTCACCAATTACGGTCGAGGTGACGGTGGCTAAGGCCGAACCTGCAGCCCCCCAGCCGCACGTGAAGATAAAGATTGGGTTCAAGATGATGTTGATTCCCGTCCCGGTCATGCTGGCAATCATCGACTGGACCGCTAATCCTTCGGTCCGCAGAATATTAGTTGGTGTAAGACCGAAGATTACGAAGGGCGCCCCCCACGCCATTACCAGGTAGTACTCGCGAGCGTATTTCCAGGTATTCGGCGAAGCCCCGAGCAGGTGCAGGAAGGGAGTCTGGAAGGCGACCATCAGGATGGTGACGATGATTCCACAGATGATGGAGGCGTAGAAACAGTATCCGCTGACGTAGCGTCCCGTCTTGTCACGGTGCTCACCAAAGAGGCGGGAAATGACGGAGCTACCGCCCAGGCCGAAAATGTCTCCCAAGGCAATCATCAGGGTGAAGATTGGTGCCCCCTGTGACACCCCGGCAACCAGGTCCGGGTTCTGCGTCTTAGCGACGAAGAAGGTGTCGACCATGTTGTAGATCAGGGTGACCGTCATGCTCAGCACGACCGGCAGTGCCAGGGTGAAGTAGGCCTTCTTAATTGACGTGTGTTCAAATAACTTATCCATGCGCAAAATTCCTCCAACAGTAACTATTGTACGAAACCTATGGTGGAAAAGTCACGCTAAAAGTTAGTCCAGTGCTGATAAAAAAACACCCTCGTCAGTTTGAGGGTGCTTAGAAAAATCTTCGTTATTAATAGTTGAGACGAATCTGCAGCGACCCGGTTTCGACCATGTCGCCAAGGCACTTCATTGCGTAGTTATAGGCTCCCTGGGCAGTCTTTTCGTTTGCTGCTTGCAGGCACTCCTGGACTTTCTTGCCGGTCAGCTTAGCAGCGGCCTGGTCAGTGGTCATCAGAACGTGCCGCCCGTAGGCAATGGTGTTTTGCTTCAGGTCCTCGAGCATTGCGTTGTAACGCTTCGGGTGGTCATCGGCAATCGTGGTGATGGCGTGGGTCAGCCAGTACATGTTACTAATGTTGAACTTCGCCTGTGTGTCCCGGTACTGGGCAGGGGTATCCGCCACGTTCGTGTAGAACGGGGCAATGCCGTTGAAGGCGTTGGGACCGAATGCTAGCCAGCAGATGGCGGCAATGTCTTCGGGCACGTCATTACGGATCTGCATGATGTGGATTTCCTGGTTCCGCTGGAAACCAATTGGCCGGAAGGCGTGCTGCTCGGCAACACTCCCCCGGTCACTGTATGGATCGTATGGGGTGTGCTGGTAGCGAGAGCTCAGGGCGTATTTGAAGTCTTCAATCGTGAGTAAGTGTTCCGGCTTCTTGGCGAAGGGCAGGTCTGGGTTATCTGGCTCTTCAACGTCGCTCGGGTTGAAAAGCTTTTGGATGTACCACTGGCGCGGGATGTTGTAGTCGTAGTCGGAATCGTTGTGGCTCCCGAAGATGTGGCGGAAGTTGTAGCTTGTGCCGCCATCAATGTTGAGGTGGTGGTCCTTGATCATGTCTTCAAGGTCCGCGGAGGCCATCGTGTCCGCCGCCTGGAAGTCAAAGTCAGTGATGCTGAACCAGTTTGGGGCCACCACATATGCATCGTCGGGGACCCGTTTGGCAGCCCAGTGGTGGCCACCGATGGTTTCCATGTACCAGATATCGTCCTTGTCGGAGAAGATCACCCCGTTGGACTCGTAGGTTCCGTACTTCTCAAGGTAGCGGCCGAGCAGCTGTACCCCCTCTTTGGCCGAGTGGATGTAGGGCAGGACGATGGTGACAAAATCTTCTTCACCGATTCCGGCCTTGTTCATCGGGTCGATACCAAGAACGCGGGGGTTGGTAGTGCTGGTTTCGGTTGCTGACATGGCAACGTTAGCGGCGTTGATTCCACCTTCGCCCCAGATTCCCATTTTCTTTTCGTTTGTGGGGATTTCCGGCAGGGCGGTGTAGCGGAGGGGGTTGTCCGGCAGGTCGACCTTACACTTAGAAGTGATTGATTGGTAATTTTTTGGTTGTTGGTCGGGGGTAACCACGATGAACCGTTTGGGGTTAAAGGCGTGTCCGTAGTCTTCGTTTCGGGCGATCATCGTCGAGCCATCGGCGGTAGCTTTCTTACCAGCAAGAATTGTAGTACATGGCATATTAATGTCCTCCTTAAATGATTATTCACTCCCCATTGTAGGCCTAAGAAAGGGCTTCCTCAAATGGAAGCTGGCGGAAGACTAACTTTCGAAGTATTCGTACAGGTCCTTGGCCGTCAAACGAGCCTTGTCAGCCCCTTGGTAGTCCGCCTTGATTTGACCGTCTTTAAGGACGATCAGCCGGTTGCCGTACTTGATGGCGTCCTCCAGGTGGTGGGTGATCATCAAGGCCGTCAGATGGTCCTGGGTGATTCGTTCGTTCGTGGCGTGGATGAGGTTTTGACTGGTGTGGGGGTCAAGGGCAGCGGTGTGTTCATCTAGCAAGAGGACGTCCGGTCGTTTGAGGGTGGCCATCAGGAAACTCAGGGCCTGCCGTTGGCCACCGGAGAGGGCACCCGTTGCGGTGGTCATCCGGTTTTCCAGGCCGTTATTCATGGTGGCGGCCAGCTTGGTAAAGCGGGCCATGTTCCCCTTGAGCTTCCGCAGGGTGAGGTGACGGCGCTCCCCCCGTTTCGTTGCCAGCAGCATGTTTTCCGCTACCGTCATCCGGGGAGCCGTTCCCAACTTAGGGTCCTGGAAGACCCGTGCTAAGAACGTTGTCCGCTGCTCCTCGGTGGTCTTGGTGATGTCGTGACCGTTGTGGAGGATTTCCCCGTAGTCGGCCCGGAGGTTTCCCCCGATAACGTTGAAGAGGGTTGACTTACCGGCCCCGTTTGTCCCCACGATGGTAATGAAGTCGCCTTCGTTAATCTTGAGGTTAATCCCCTTGAGGATGGTCGTTTCGTTGCTCGTCCCCTTGTTAACGATGGTTTTGACATCCTTTAGTTCTAAGATGGGCTTATTCATGTGGCCGCACTCCCTTCAAAATTGGTTTACGAATCTGCAAGTGACTTTCCAGTTGGGGAATCATCATGCAGATTGCCAGAACGATTGATGAAATCAGGTTGAGGTCGTTGGCGGAGAAACCGAGCTGGAGAACGACCAATAAAATAATCCGGTAGATGATACTGCCGAGGGTTACGGCCAAGAGCCGTTGGTTAAGGGTTAACTCGCCGAACGCCACTTCTCCAATGATGATGGAGGCCAGGGCGATAACGATGGTCCCAATCCCCATGTTGATGTCGGCGTAACCGTTGTTTTGGGCGATTAAGGCCCCACAAAGGCCAACCATCCCGTTGGAAACCATCAAGCCAACGATCACCATCTTGTCGGTATGAATCCCCAGTGACTTGGCCATTGTTGGGTTATCACCGGTTGCAATGAAGGCTTGACCATAGTCGGTTGCTAAGAAGAGGACCATCAGGATGGTGATGATGGCAATCACGATGACGCCCATCACGACGCTGTCAAAGTATTGGGGGAGGCTCGTCATGAAGTGGCCACTGAAGAGGGTCTGCTTACCGAGTAGTGAAATGTTGGACTTCCCCATGATCCGGAGGTTAACGGAGTAGATTGCGGTCATGGTTAAGATCCCCGCCAAGAGGCTGGGAATCTTCCCCTTCGTGTAGAGGAGGCCGGTGACAAGGCCGGCGAGCATCCCGCTGACAACCGCTAGGAGGGTTGCCAAGAGGGGGTCAATCCCGTGCGCAATGGCGGTTACCGCGGTGGCGGCCCCGAGAGGGAATGTCCCTTCAACGGTCATATCACAGAAGTCGAGGATTCTAAACGTTAGGTAAAGGCCCAGACCCAATAAAGCCCATAATAATCCTTGCCCGATTGCTGATACCATTAGATTCATTGATAGATCTCTCCTTTCGTTTTGGCTTCGTGTTCAAAGCCCTGCGGTACTTGTAAGTGGAGGCGGCGGGCCTGCTTCAGGTTGAGGACGGGCTCACCGTGGCGGACATATTCGATTGGCATGTTGGCCGGTTTCTTGCCCTTCAGAATTGCCACCGTCATCTTGGCACTGCGGACACCGAGCTCGTACTGGTTAACACTGTAGGTTGCCACGCCCCCCTGCTTGACCATTGTGTCAGAGGCGGGGAAGACCGGCTTGTTGGCGGCGTTGGCGTTCTTGACGAGGGTCTGCATGGCCCCGGCAATGGTGTTGTCGGTGGGAACGATGACGGCATCGACTTCCTGGAGCATCTGCTCGGAGACCTGGTTGAGGTCGTTGCTATTGGCGATTGAGTAGGCCTTTAGGTTGATGCCCATCTGCTTGCATTCCCGCTTGATTTGGTGGTAACCGGCGACGGCGGAGGCATCACTTGAGGTGTAGATTACCCCTAAGGTCTTCATCTTTGGCATAAAACGCTTGATCAACCCCAGCTGTTCTTTGATGGGCGCCTGGTCGGAAACACCGCTGATGTTGCCACCCGGGTGCCGGTTGTTCTTAATCAGGCCCGCACTCTTCGGGTCGGTTACCGCGCCCAGGACAATTGGCGTCTTGGTAGTCGAGTTAGCGACGGCCTGGGCTGCCGGGGTGGTAATCCCGTAGATAACGTTGCAGTTGTCATTGACCAGTTTGGAGGCCATTGTCTTGAGGTTACTCTGGTCCCCGTTGGCGTTTTCGTATTCAATCTTGATGTTCTTTCCATTGTGGTACCCCTCACGTGCTAGTTCGTGAACGTAGCCCTTGTAAATTTGGTCTAGGGCCGGGTGGTGCATCAGGGTTAGGACCCCGACCTTTGGCACCCGCTGTTTAACAAAGCCCCCATTTTCCTTAAAGAATGCTACACCTAAGAAGGCCACTAAAAGTGCGATTAGGGTATACATTCGCTTCATCATCTTCACACCTTTCTAATATAAAAATGGGAGTCCACATTGCGGGACTCCCATTTTGAAAGCAAAATAAAAGTCCGCATGTGGATCCATGCGGACTGAATGAATGTCAAAATCAGCCGGCACAGATGCAATCTGCTTTTCAGGTTGCATCCATGTCGAATCAACCTGAAACTACCGGCTTTGCCAACGATTATTTCGAATGTTGAACTGATTTTGCTTCATAATATTTACTCCCTAATTAATAATTGCTTTTAGTATAGCTAAGGTCATTTCCGGTGTCAATAACTAATATTAAAATTTTCTCATCGTTTGTGGCCGGGTGACTGATTGCTGATTGCGTCTTGCCTGTGCTACCATGAAGTAAGTTTACTATGACATAAGGAGAAAAGAATGGCTGTATTAGATGTAGAAGGACTGACGATGAGCTATGCCGATAAAAAGCTCTACGAAGACGCCAGCTTTCAACTAGAAAAACATGAACATATGGGGATTGTCGGCCAGAACGGGGCCGGCAAATCCACCTTGATCAAGATCTTGATTGGTAAGGTCCTCCCGGTGAAGGGGTCAATCAAGTGGCAAAAGGGGGTCAAAATTGGGTACCTGGACCAGTACGTTGACATTCCTAAGGGGATGACGCTGATCCAGTTTCTCCACACGGCCTTCAGCGACCTGTACCAGTTGAACGATGAGATGAACAAGCTCTACGAAGACTACGCCACCAAAATGGATGACAAGCTCCTGACCAGGGCGGGACGCATCCAGGAAAAGCTGGATGCTAATGACTTCTACAACATTGAAACCGAAGTTGACCGGGTAATGAATGGCCTGGGACTAGTAGAAATCGGCAAGGACCACGTTGTCTCCGAGATGAGTGGGGGCCAGCGGTCCAAGATTATCCTTGCCAAGATGCTGCTGGAAAAGCCGGACGTCATCCTCTTGGACGAACCGACGAACTACCTGGATACGGCCCATATTGAGTGGTTGATTGACTACCTGAATGATTTTGACGGTGCGGCGATGATCATCTCCCACGACTACGACTTTTTGGAGCAGGTTACCAACACCATCTGTGACGTATCGTTCAATAAGATCACCAAGTACCGGGGAAGCTTCCAGCAAGCAATGCGGCAAAAGGAAGAACGCAAGGAAGCCCAGGAACGCGAGTACGAAAAGCAGCAGGTGGTTATCGAAAAGGCGGAACGGTTTATCCGCAAGAACAAAGCCGGGTCCAAGTCGACGATGGCCAAGTCCCGGGAAAAGATGCTTGCCCGAATGAAGAAGATTGACCCGCCTTCGGATAACCTCAAGGCGGTCTTCCACTTCCCGTATGAAAACACCGGGTCCGCCAATGCCTTGCGGGTTAACCAACTCTCCGTGGGTTATGGCCACCCCCTGCTGGCGCCGGTTACCTTTTCAATGACGATGGGCGAAAAGCTCCTCTTCACCGGGTTTAACGGGGTTGGAAAGTCAACTTTGATCAAGTCAATTTTGAAAAAGATCCCGGCCCTGGGAGGGAACGCCGTCTTTTCGCCGTCCGCCAAGATTAATTACTTTGACCAGGACCTGGAATGGGATGATCCCCGGTTAACGCCGCTCCAAACGATTCAGAATATGTTCCCGACAATGCAGCCGCGGACGATCCGGACGAAGTTGGCCCGGGCCGGAATTAACGCGGCCAACACCCAAAAGCCCCTCCACCTTCTTTCCGGTGGGGAGCAGACCAAGGTTAAGCTTGCCATTCTAGAGTTGACGCCATGTAACTTCCTGATCATGGATGAACCGACGAACCACCTCGATGACGAGACCAAGGATGGCTTAAAAAAGGCCCTCCAGGAATTTCCGGGGAATTTGATCCTTGTCAGCCACGAAGAAAGCTTCTACACGGGTTGGCTCGATAAAATTCTGAACGTGGAGAAACTCAGTTTGAAGAAATAGGAGGAAAAGGATGCCGTATACGATATCAGAGCTTGTTGTGCTCTTCTTTACCTACTCAGTGGTCGGCTGGTTATGGGAAACCTTTTATTGTTCCATCAAGGACCACCACTATGCTTACCGGGGCTTTCTGTTTGGCCCCTACTGCCCGGTGTATGGCTTTGCTGTGACCACGATTTTGGTAGCGACTTATAACGTCCGCGACAACCTGTTCTGGTTGTTCGTTATCGGCATGATTGTGGCCAGTATTTTTGAATACTTTGCCAGTGTTTTTCTGGAAAAGGTGTTCCACATGAAATTGTGGGATTACTCCGACCTGTGGGGGAACCTGCAGGGACGGATTGCCCCGGCCATTTCCCTATTCTGGGGAATTGGGGTAGTCCTCTTGGTCCGCTTTATCCAGCCGCTGATCCAGCAGGTGATCAACTGGGAAGAATCCTGGACCCATGGCTTCTTGGCCCTGTTCATCACGGTGGGGATGGTTACCGATACGGCAATGACAATCTTCAGTATCAGACACTTCCACATGACTACCAAGCAGTGGGACCAACGGATCAACGACTTCCAGGAACAGCTCCGTCACCGGATTCGGACTGCGGCCCAGCCTGAAGAACGGGCACTTAGGAAGCGGCAATTGGCCAACTGGCGAGAATCCTTCCTTACCCACTTGGAGAAGCGTCCTGAGCAGCTGTTGCGGTGGAACGAACGGCGGATGATTAAGAGCTTCCCTAAGATGCGGGTTCTTGATGCCAAGCGCTTCAATCAGATTAAGCAGGACCTCTTCTCAAATAAGTAATTAATTTGACGATTTTCTGAAGATTATTCAAAGGTCAGGACATTTCTTTACCAATGTCCGGGCCTTTTTGTATAATGGCGAATAAACATTTGGAAGGAAGTTGATCGGATGGCCCACCACCAAAAGATACTCACTGTCCTGGGCACCGTCATTGTGGCCCTAATCCTGGTGCTTTGCCTGTGGGCGGCGATTGCCAACTACCACAAGCGGACCAACCAAGTTGAGCGGCATTCCCCCAACATTACTACCGCCGCTTTTATTAAGAAGATTGCCCCAGCGGCGCAGCGGGAACAGAGACGCTACCATATTCCGGCCAGCATCACGATTGCCCAGGCTGGTCTGGAATCGAACTGGGGTCGTAGCCGGTTGGCGGCAAAGTACAATAACCTGTTTGGCATCAAGGCGACGTCCAAAACGGACCGGGTGAAGATGACGACGACAGAAAACGTCAAGGGCAAGACGATTGAGGTTAAGCAGTACTTCCAAACCTACCGTTCGTGGGCGGATTCGATAAATGCCCACACCCAGCTAATTGTCAACGGGACGGCGGACAACCACGCCCGCTTCCGGGATGTTCAGAAGGCTAGCAACTATCGTCAGGCGGCCGTGGCCCTGCAGAAGGGTGGGTACGCTACTGACCCGAATTATGCTAATAAACTGATCTACGCCATTCAGAAGTTCCACCTCGATAAGTACGACCGTAAATAGCGAAGTTTAAAAAATGGCCTCCCAGGTTCGGATGCACCGAACTTGGGAGGCCTCTTTGTACTATTTTGTAGTCTTTAATTCAGCTGCGTCTCGTTGCTGGTAACGCGTTGCCGGCGGAACCAGTGGAAAAGCAGGCCGACAACTAAGCCAACCAGGGCCGGGACTAACCAGGACAATCCCATGCTGGCCAGTGGTAGGGCACTTCGCCAAGCAGCAACCATTTGGCCAAAGTGACTTGCACTGACGACTGATGGGAAGGCGACTACCATGTCACCTAGTGCCGGAACAACGGTGAAGAGGACAACGAAGAAGTAGACCACCCCGTCCCGGTGGAAGAGTGGGGAACTAACGGATAAGAGGATCAGGACCATTGCCAGTGGGTAGAGGAACATCAGCATTGGTGTTGACCAGGCGATGATTTGGTCCAAACCAAAGTTAGCGGTTAAGAAGGATGCGAGGCAACTGAGGGCCAACCAGGTATGATAGCTGACCTTTGGGAAGTGCTTGTGAAAGTCCTGGGCAAAGGCGGCAACCAGTCCAACAGCGGTGGTCAGGCAGGTAACGGTTAACAGGAAGGCTAAGACAACTTGACCAAAGGCACCGGCGTAGGCGTTAACCAGCTGGTTGAAGGCCACCCCACCATCAGCGGAGACCTTAAAGCGACCGAGTGACATTGCCCCCAGCAGGATCAAGAGTAAGTAGATCAAACCGATTCCACTGACGGCCAGGACACCCGACTTGGCAACAACCTTGGAGACGTCCTTAGCCCGCCGTTGACCCATGGAGCGGACAGCAGTGACGACGGTTACCCCGAAGGCCAGACCGGCGAGGGCATCCATCGTGTTGTAACCTTCTAAGAAACCGTTAGTGACGGCGCCGTGAACGTAGGCACTGGTAACGGGGGCGTTGGCCGGGTTACCGAGCGGGTTCGCAAAGGCGACTACGAAAACCAGGAAGAGGAGTGCTAAGAAGACGGGGTTCAAGACCTTACCAACGTTGGCCAGGATGTTGTTTTCCCGGTAGGAAAAGGCAAAGGCGGCCAAAAAGAAGAGGGCGGAAAAGAGCAGAAGTGCCCAGCCCTGGGCAGCTTTTGGCAGGAACGGTGCGACCCCAACGGTAAAGGAGACAGTTGCCGTCCGTGGCGTCCCGAAGAGGGGACCGATGGTGGCGTGAATTAGGACCATGAAGACAAGGGCAAAACCGGCACCCAGCGGACGGCCGATGTCGTAAACCCCTTCTGCCCGGGTAACGGCAACCGCGAGGACCGATAAGAGGGGAAGCAGAACCCCGGTTACTAAGAAGCCCAGGGCGGCAGGACCCCAATTAGCACCAGCCAACTGGCCGAGGTGCAGGGGGAAAATAAGGTTCCCGGCACCGAAAAATAAACCGAATAATAGCGAAGCAACAACTAAGTACTGTTTGAATGACAACTTAGGTGATGTTAAGTCACGCATAAGAAATCCCTCCTAGAATAAATAGATATCAATAATTGCTCTGATCCCAATAAAAAAGTCCCTTAACCAACTTTTACATTGGTTAAGGGACGCATTAGCGTGGTACCACCCTATTTTCAGGCTGTCATCAAACAACCTCTTCACGTACGGCTAAATAGCGATACGCTGACACGATAATGGGTGTTACCACCTAGTCTTACTGGATTTTAAGATTAGGACTCGAAAGTGATTTTCCCCTTGCCGTTGGACTGCCTCCTCACACCTCACGAGACTCGCTGATGTCGCTGGTAAAGGTACTCTTCTTTCTCATTGCGATCAAATAATTAAATTATTGTTTATCATTCTAAACATAATTTAATAAAAGTCAACAGGAAATTTTAATTTTCTTACCTAGTCAATCTTTTCGCTAGCGACGGCGTAGGCGGGATCACCATTTAGTGCCCGCCCAACTGCCCGCTCGACGGCGGTGTTGGAGGTGACGTTGGCGATGGCTAGTGGCTTGTCGTAGCGCTTAGCATGGTGGTTGGCGAGCTGGCTAATCCGGTGGTGGATTGCGTCGATGCAGACAATCACGAAGTCGGCGTTCCGAATCTCCCGCTTTAAGGTGCTGGAGGAAACCTTTTCTTCTGCCGAGGCGTCAAGGCCGTGGAACACACCATGGTGCTTCGTGATTACTGGCTTAAGGCCCTGGACCTTGTCACGGACCCCCGTAATTACTAAGACGGTGCGCTGCTTGAGGTCATAGTCAAGCTTCTTCTCGTAGTCGTGACGGGTATTAGTAACCTTCTTGACCTTCTTTGGCTTAGCCGGTTGCTTCGTAGTATCGAAGTCGGTCTTTTCATGGATCCAGCGAATCGAACCATCAGCCGCATCCTTGAGGCCGTTACCCCGGTCATAGTAGGCATAGTCGATGACCATTCCGGCCTTCAAGTCGCGGCCCGGGTACTTGAAGGGGTCGACAACGACAGTGTTAGCAGGGGCAGTATCAAGAATCGAGTTTTCCTTCATGGTGCTGCTGATCTGCAGGACGTCGGAACCCGGGACGGCGGTTAGCTTGGCGTACTCCAGGACGTTGATCTTCTCCGGTTGGTAGTCGGTGAGGTGGTCGCTGGTGACCCGACGGATGGCGGGCAGCCCCCGGACCGTTTGCTGGGGGTCTAGCTCCACAATGTCCCCATCTTCAACCGGGAATGGCAGGTGGTGGAGAATCGCCTCGGAGTAGTAGCGGTGGTTAATTTCGGCCCCGCTCAGCTTTCGGTGAACGAGGTAGCGGTTATCGGCAGCCAGGCGCTCTTCCGGGGTAATTTCCTTGGGGGTCGCGGCCTCTTTTTCGGCGGGCCGGACATGAATTGCCGGTTTCGTGTCCGTAACTTCCTTGGCAGGGCCCGTTAACAGTGACTTTAACTGCTTTTTAGCGGCGGTTGGCAGGGGCTGCTGGTCCCGGTTTACCTGGTGCTGGTGAAAACGGGGCTTTTTAACGGCGGGCACTGGACGGTTGCCCTGGCCTTCAGCGTAGTGGTTGAGGATATTAAGAATGGTTGTTAGGCTACGCTGGGTTTGGAGCAAACTTGCGGGGTCGCTACT
The DNA here is from genome assembly GCF_947381485.1 of Limosilactobacillus avium. NCBI lineage: Bacteria > Bacillati > Bacillota > Bacilli > Lactobacillales > Lactobacillaceae > Limosilactobacillus > Limosilactobacillus avium. The sequence goes on from NZ_CANCWN010000010.1 coordinate 26,274, forward strand.
GGTGTTTTCCAACAGGGTGATCAATTCCTGCCGGTAATCATATATTTTCATTGAGCATTGTCCTTTCTAAAACTTCACTAATATTAATCATACCAATTCCTGTACCTAATGTCAGTTGATACGCTATGTGCCTGGGCGGGCTTACGGTATAATGGGGACAAAAGAATTGATAAGGTGGTCATAAGATGGTTAAACGATTAATAAAACTTTTTTCGCATAATGATTTAGATGGTTTTGGGGCCCCGCTTTTGCTAAGGGCAGTGCAGCCGACGATGTTTGCTGACGTGGAGTTTGACATGACAAACTGTGGTGCCGGGCGGATTGATGACGAATTTGCCCACTGGTTGAAGAGCCCAGAAACGGGGCGCTTTACCGATGTTTACATCATGGACATGACCCCCGACAGCGACTATACCTTCCAGCAGCTAAATACTAACTTTGCCAACCACTGGCTCGTCTTTGACCACCACGAAAGTGAAGAAGCTCTGCGGAAAAAGTATGCTGCCAATAGTGTCCTTCCCGCTGACCCCCAGGTTAACCCCAGTGCGGCAAGCCTGGTGTGGGACTGGCTCCAAAAGCAGCCCCACTTCAATGACCTGCCAGAACAGCGGCGTCAGGACTTAGCTTACCTGGTCGAACTGATCCGGGCCTATGATACCTGGGACTGGCAAAACGACCCTGACATGGGGGATGAGGAGCGGACAGCCGCGGATGACCTTGACCAGCTCTTCTGGTTCTACCCCTTGCAAGACTCGGCGTCCTTTGTCATGGATGTCTTTAACGCCGGCTGGACCAAGTACCGGGAGGACAACCAGCTCTTGATCCGGACCCTCAACGAACGGCGGGCCAAGTATCTAAAAGGACACCTAAAGGATATCTTGAAGACGAAGCTGGACGGGCACCAGTTTGGCATTGTCTACGCCAGTGACTACAAGTCCGAGATTGCCCACGAGCTTCTTGACCAGAACCCCGACGTGGACGCGGCCCTGGTTATCAGCCCCGTTAGCGTCTCCCTCCGTAGCAACGGCAAGCTCGACGTTGCTAAGTTTGCGGAGAAGTACTTTGCTGGTGGTGGCCACGCCGATGCCGCTGGTGGTCGCCTGACCGTTAACCCGATTAAGGTTGGTGAGCAGGCAGTTGCCGACGAGCTTGCCCAGACAATCAAGAACCATGAGGACGAGCAGCAGACGACGGAGAGTACCCTGGCGGATAACCTTGACCCGGCGGTCGCTGCTAAGATGGCTGCCCTGTTTAAGAAAGATTAGGATAAGCAATATAGGCCTGCAGTGCGCAAGTTCGCCACTGCAGGCCTAATGTGTACTTTATAATTCCTAGTCGTTCGGGTAGGCAACGAGGTGCAGCTGACCATGGATGTATTCACCGAGGTAGATATCGTTAATGCTCCGGTACCCGGCCTTGACGACCGCGTTTTTCAGCCACTGCACGTCGTGGTGGGTTAGTTCCAGGACGTCCTGGTTGATTTGCCCGTCGTTGATGATCGGGAAGTGGACGTTTTGCTCATCGTTTTCGATGACGACGAGCTGGCCATTTTGTTCGAGAATTCCGCTCTTTACCTGGTTGACCTCGTAAACACCGTGCCGGCGCAGGCGGAACATCAGCTCGTTGGCGGTAATCCCGGCCCGCATACAGTTATCGACCAAAAGCTGGCCGTTTTTGATCAGCAGGCGGGGCTGCCCGTCGACAATCTTATGAACAACGTTGTTATGTTCCTTAGCAAACTTGATGATGAAGACAATTACTGTCCAGATTAAGAGAACCATGAGGAACTGGAGGACGGTGACGTCGTTGTTGTAGATAATACCCCCAATGATGCCCCCGAGGACGTAGTTTTGGACCTGGTCGATCGCCGAGTTCGGCGCCAGGTTGCTCTTACCAGAAATATTAATTTGGAAGATTAGGCAGATCATTCCGAGGACAAACTTAATTGTGACTAGTCCGTAATCCATTTTGCAACCTCCTTAGTGTTGGATTTTAACCGTGTGGTCGACAACGTGCGCCCGGCTAAGGGTGTAGTTATCACCGCTGGGGCTCATGTTGACCCGGTAATCCCTGCCCCTGAAGCGGACCAAGATGCCATCGGTCAGGGTAGTGGAATTAACCACGACCTGGCTGGACTTCAGACCATGGTCCTTGGCAACCGCCTGGATGAACGGTTGCATCTGCAGGGATTGGGACCGCTGGGTAACGGTCCGTTCCAGGTTGGTGATCTGTAGTCCGGTGAAGATGAGTAGGAGCAGGAAGAAAATGATTCCCAGATCCCGGTTCCGTGTCCGCAATTGGTGGCGGAGGTAACGGATTGTGTTGAAGATCACCAGGAGCAGCAGTACCACGATGGCGATGTAGTTGACCAGGCTGGTTAACTGCTGCTGGTGTAAGAAGTAACTTTCACTATAAAAAGTCATTGATAGGTCCTCCTCAAATAATGATTTCTTATAAAAATAAGACTGGAAAACACAAATTTCCAGTCTTATTTATTTCAAATCTTAAGTAGGTCCATTGGTGAACGCAGTGGGTAGTCGGCATCCGCAATTGATTCCGGATTAGCGGACCCGTAAAGGGCGCCCGCAAACTTAATGCCAGCGGCCCGGGCTGCCTTTTGATCGTTAATTGTATCACCAACGTAAACACAATTTTCCGGGACCGCCTTTAACTTGGCAATGGCCGCCAGTAAGGGTGCGGGGTCCGGCTTGTGTTTAACCGTATCCGAAGAGGTGATTGCAACCTCAAAGAGGCGGGCAAATGGGTACTCGGGGGCAAAGTGGGTCTCGTATTCGTGACGAAGCTTGGAAGTTGCCACGGCCAGGTGATTTCCTTTGACCTTGGCGAGCGCAGCTAGCGCTTCCGGGACCTGGTCAATCACCTTGACCAAGTTTTTCCGCTTATACGTGGCTTTAATCCACTCCTTTTGAATGGTCTCCCGTTCATCGGGGCGGACCCCAAAGATACGGAGGGCGTCGGCACCGGTAATTCCGAAGAGCTTTTTCATCGTTGCTAGTTCGTCTTCCGGTGCAATGTGGTAGCCGTGTTGCCGCAGGATGGTGATCATTGGCGGCATGTACATATCAAAGGTGTCAATCAGTGTTCCATCAATGTCAAAAATAAAGTTATTAATTTGCCCCATTCTCGTTTTCCTTTCTGAAACGAATCCATTTATCAGCTTCGGCGACCAACATGATCAGGCAGGAGAAGACAATCACCGCCAACCATTCTACCAAGCTAATCCCGGTAACGTGGAAGGCTTCCTGCATGAATGGCGTGTAGGTCAAAATCAGCTGGAATGCCAGCATGATTCCAATCACTGCCCATGCCCGGCCGGTAATTGTTTTAATCTGTTTGAGACCATTGCCGGTGGTCCGAATGCTGAAGAAGTAGAAGAGTTTACTGATGACAATCACGTTAATCATCATCGTTGTTGCGTTGATAACACTTGCGTCGTGACCAGTGAACCAGTCGTATGCAACGAGGGCGAAGATCGCCATCAGCGCTGAGACATAGCCCATCTGGATAAGGTCGTGCCGGTTCATTAACTTGGATGACACTGGGCGTGGTGGTCGGTTCATTAACCCCGGTGCTGCCTTCTCGAAGACAAAAGCAAACTGGATGGTGATGGCGGCCACCAGGTTGATCCAGAGCAGCTGAACTGGCTGGAGGGGAACTTGTTGGGCGGTCAGGATTGAGAAGGCCACCACAAGGCCTTCGGCAAACGAGGTCGGCAACAGGAAGAGGATGCTCTTCTTGATGTTGTCGTAAATACGGCGACCTTCTTCAATGACCGTCGCCATGGTTGCAAAGTTGTCATCCCCCAGGACCATATCGGCGGCGTCTTTGGCAACGTCCGTCCCCTTGATCCCCATGGCAATCCCGATGTCAGCCTGCTTGAGGGCCGGGGCGTCGTTGACCCCGTCCCCGACCATCGCGGTAACGAGTTGGCCCCGCTGCAGGGCGTCAATGATTTCCAGCTTGTTTTGCGGTGTTGTCCGGGCAAAAACCTGGTTATCCTGGGCCGCTTTGGCCTGTTCTTCGGCAGGTAGCCGGTCCCACTGGGCGCCAGTTATCGCGTGAATTTCACCTGGGGCCAAGCCCAGTTGCTGACCAATCGCCCGGGCGGTTTGCGGGTCGTCCCCAGTAATCATCTTAACTGCTACCCCGGCATTATTCATTGTCTTGAGGGCGGCAATGACTTCTTCACGGGGCGCGTCTTGGAGGGCGGCCAAACCGAGGAGGTGGATTCCCTGGTAAAGGTGGTCGTGTTCAATCTCCATCAGGTTTTCCCCCTCGACAACCCGAAAGCCGAGGGCAATGACCCGTTTACCCGCCACGGACCAGTCATTAACCCGCTTAGTCCACTTTTGGATGTCGAAGGCGGGGTCATCCTTGGCAGCCATCTCAAACAGTTTGTCGGGTGACCCCTTGATGAAGATAACCTGCTGGTTATTCTCCGTGTTGCGGGTCAATTCCGCAATGTAGCGGTAGTCAGAATCAAACGGCAGGAGGTCTTGGGGCTCGTAAGCAGATTGGTACTTGGCCCCCAAGAGCTTGTGGTAGAGGGTTAGGAAGGCACCGTCAGTCGGCTCACCATTGATCACCCAACGCCCATCCTCCTCACTGAGGACCGTATCGTTGGCCTGAAAGCCCGCCTCTAGCAAGAGCTTGAGCTGGTCGTCAACTTCAACCTGGTGACCGTCTTGCATTAGCTGTCCCTGGGGCGCGTAGCCAGTTCCCGTAACGGTGTAATGCTGGTCACCAGACCACAGTTCAATAGCAGTCATCTCGTTCTTCGTTAACGTCCCCGTCTTATCGGTGGCGATCACGTCAACGGAGCCCAGGGTTTCTACGGCCGGCATGGACTTAATAATCGTCTTGTAGCGCTTGGCCATCTTACTTACCCCAAATGCCAGGATAACGGAGGTGGTAGCGGGCAATCCTTCGGGGATGGACCCCACCAGCATTGCCACCACCGCGAGGGCCAGGGCCGGCAGTGAATAGATTTGCAGGAAGAAACCGATGATGAAGATAATAACGGAACCGATAATCGTGATGTAGGAAACGATGGTCCCCACCCGGTCGATTTCCCGAGTGAGCCGGGTCTTCTTCGGCTTGATGTGAGCCACCTCTTGGGAAATCTTCCCAATCTCGGTGTGTTCACCAGTGGCCACGACCACCCCGAGTCCGCTCCCGCTGGTTACGGAAGTGGAGGAATAAGCCATGTTGACCCGGTCAGCCAGCGGAATCTTATCATCGGTTAGGGCCTCGTCGGTTTTAATAACCGAGTTGGTTTCACCAGTCAAGGCCGACTCCTCAATCCGCAGGTTATCAGCGGACACAATTCGCAGGTCGGCGGGCACGTTATCCCCGGCTTCTAAGAAGACAACGTCACCGACAACCAGGTCACTGGCGTCGATATCTTGCCGCTTACCGTCACGGTAGACGGTAGCGTGCTGCGCCATCATTTCCTTAATCTTAGCTAGTGCATTGGCAGCACTTGTCTCCTGGAAGTAGCCAATCAGAGAATTAAGGATGACGACGGCGAGGATAACGACCGCGTCCGTATAGTGGCCAATCATGATGGTTAACAAGGTTGCAACCAGCAAAATGTAAATAACAATGTTGTTAAACTGGCGCAAAAAGATTTTCCACTTGGGGGTTGGCTTAACTTCCAGAGCATTCTGCCCATCCCTTTGCAGGCGGGTCGCGGCTTCTTGGCTGCTAATCCCCTGTGTAAATTCTTTGAGGCCAAGTTGCTGTTTAATTTCAGCAGTGGTTAGTTGGTATTTTTCTTTCATCTTTTCCCCTAGAGTTGATAAAGCGACATTGCGACAGGCCCGGCAACTGATTAGCGGGCGGTGAGTGTTGCTTTAAGTTTTTGCAGTTTTCTCCCCTTTACCTGTTTACTTACTAATAATATCCTACCATATTCCCTTCGCTGACTTGGCGGAATTTAGGGATTCTTAAAACATTCAAGGAAATGTTGCAAATTAGGCCTGGGGATCCTTGATTTGAACGACAAAAAAGCGCCCCGGGGCCTAATGCCAGCCACGGGACGCGCTCTTAGGTTTTACTTGTTAAATGTGCCGTTTTCAACCTGGCGAATGAAGTCAGCCAGGTGCTTGTAGTAAACGTCAGGGTTATCAACCATGTGGTGGTGGCCACCACCCGGCGTGGTGACAAATTTGGCGTTCGGGATCAGCTTAGCCATCTTTTCACCGGTGGCGATTGGCATCGTTTCGTGCCCACCAAAGGTAATCAGGGTTGGCACCTTGATGTTCTTGAGTTGGTCACGGAAGTGCCAGCTCTTCAGCTTACCAGTGATGACAAACTCGTTGTCCCCCTGGAAGACATTGTAAACCGCGTCGCCACCAATGTCCTTGAGGTGGTAGAGCTTGGAAGGCTGCTTTCGGTCGACGAAGTTCTCGTTCATGACCTGAACGTATTCCTGGTACTTCGGGTTACTGTAGTCGTCGCGTTCTTCGCAGTCCTTCATAAAGGCGACCGCTTCCTTAGGCAGGGTCTGGTCACGGAGGGCGTTGACGTGTTCGACATACTCGTCAATCTCATCAACCATTGAGGAGATGATTGCGCCCTTGAGGTGTTGACCGTACTTGACTGCGTACTCTTGGACGAGCAGGCCACCCCAGCTTTGCCCGATTAAGTAGAAGTTGTCTAAGCCCAGCTTTTGCCGAACTTCGTCGACTTCATCCAGGAAGTACTCGTAGGTGAGGTACTTCTTGGCAATTTCGGGGTCAGAGTAGTCTGGCTGGTCGGAGTAGAGGGAACCCAGCTGGTCATACATGGTGACCTGGACGTTTAATCCCTGCTTCTTCAACTGGTCAGCGGCGTCTTCCCAGTATTCATGGTTGCCACCGGGACCACCGTGGAGGGCGAGCAGGTGAATGTCACCTTCACCCTGGGTATTCGTCCACAAGTGGTAACCGTTATCGAGGGTAATGATTTTTGTTCCTTGCTTCAAATTGATCGCTCCTTTTTCGTGAGACAATAAATACTATTCTAACTCACTTTGTAAGAAGATGCGAAAATTTACCTTTCTTCCTGGCTGCCGGGGATGGTCAGGGTTGCCTTTTCAAGGGGCAGGGTATAGGTGATGTCTTCGTTGCCGCGGAGGGTAAATTCGTAGTCAGTGCTGTAAATAATCAGCTCTAGTTGGTGGCCCGCTGCCAATTCGTGGAAGATTGACTGGAGGTCAAGGGAAACATCCACCAGCTGGCCCGCACGCAAATCCTCAGTCTGGTCCGGGCGGTGGCGGTTCTGGAGGTTAATGTGGCCACTGCTGATTACCTTGTAGGGGCTCGCTTCCTTTTGGAACTTGAATTCACGAAGGTCATCACTGGCCCAGTGATAGCCTAACGGGAGCCCACCCCGGTTGATCAAGACGGGAGACGTGGTCAGGCGCTTGGCACTTCCCCAGTCGATCAGCTCAGCACTGACCATTCCGTGGTCCACCGACGAAGCAACCTGGAGACTGAGGTGGGGCGTTCCCCGCAGGACTAAGCCGTGGGCCAGCTTGTCACTCATGAAGCGACAGCTGAAACGACCATCGTCCTTGACCAGGGCTGCCTGCCACTTTGCTGGCTGTTTGCACCAGGCCTGGTAGTCAGCGGGAGACTGCTGGTCATTAAATTGACAGGTAGTCGATTCACCTGCCGTGTTGGTCAGCCGGCCGGCCTGCAAGTGGTAGGTGACGGCCTTCCCGGCGGTCCACTGGTCGTAAGCCGTCCAGGTCTCCGGCAGCTTGTTGGACTGTACTAAAACGTTTGGTAAAACGTTGTCGGCGTTGTTATTCACCGCCCAGAGCTTGTTAGCCAGCCAGAGGTTGACCATTTCGGAGAAGTCCAGCGACTGGAAGGCATTGATGTAGATGTGCTGTCCCTGGTGGAGAATGAGCTTGCTGGTCACGGGCATTTCTTGCAACCGGTCGGCGAGGGCCTTGACGTTGCTGGGCTTAACGTTCGTGTCATTGAGGCCGTGGACCATCATTACGGCCGCCTTAATCTTGGAAATGTTTGGCCGGTAGTCACGGTTGGCCCAGAAGGCGTTATAATTGCCGGTCTGCCGGTCCATCGCTGCAGTTAACTGCTTGATGTAGTTGAGGTAGGTCGGCTTGATGCGTTGGAAGTCGCCTGGTCGCTTGGTCCGGCTAAAGGTCTCGTTTGCCAGTGTGTCCGCATCTTCGCCCTGGAAGCCGCCGGCCGCCCGGACCAGACCATTTTCCCGGTAGTAGTCGTACCAGCTGGAGATGGCGGCTTCACTGATGATTGCTTTGAGTCCAGCCACCCCGGTAGTGGCCACCGCGGTGGAGAGGGTTCCTAAATAAGATCGCCCGGTCATTGCCACGTTACCGTTGCACCAGCTGGCGGTGGTTAACAAGCCGCTGTGCCGGTCGGTAAATGCCCGCCGGTCGCCATGCAGCCACTCCACGACCGCCTTCATCGCATCGGTCTGTTCGGGGGAACCACAGGTTTGCAGGCCATCGGAGTCCCTCGTTCCGATCCCGGCGGAGTAGACGATGGCGTACCCCCGGACGGCCAGGTAGTTATTCAAGGTGTAAGCCGGGGTGCTAGTAAAGGTTGCTGTGGCGTGCGGGGCCGTTCCCTTGACTGCTTGGCGGGCAAAGTTCGTTGGGAAGGAAGCTTCCGCGGGTGCCTGGTAGTTGGGATCCTTGTGGTGGAGCCGGTGGTTCACGTTATGGGTCGACTTCTCACCCCATTCGTCATTAGTCCCCTGGTTATACGGACTGGCGGTGAACACGGCCGGGAACTTCTTAACGCTTGATTCTTGGGGCCGAATAATTTCCGCCTTAACCAGGTCGGCTTGCCCGTCAAAGTCAGTATCCATGTCCGTTTCAACGTAAACGACCTCCCGGATAAACTTGTGGGGGTCGAAGCAGGCCAGGGGCTTGCCGTTGAAGAAGAGGGGCTTATCTTTAGCGGGCAACTGGTATGTCCACTTCAAGAAGCCCTGGCTGGTTAAGCTATCGATTAGCGTTTGACCGTTTTTCCCCCGGGTATTGAGAAGGAGGTAAATGGCATCAACCACGTCAGCCGTGCGCCACGTGTCGTGGTTGCGACGCGGTAGGGTCACCTGGTCCCAAAATTTCAAGGGATTATCAAGGTTGAAGTCCACTTCCGGTTCAAAATTGAGCAGCTGAAGGGCAACCCGGTAAAAGACCGGGGTTGTCAATGCCGCGTTGCCGGTGAGCCAATCATCAATTGCAGCTGTCGGGGTGGCGAGAATATCGTGGAGCCATTCCTGACCGGTGAGGGGACTATCAATCCCGTCGTGCATCCGTAAAAGCAGAGACTGCCAGAGCTTGACTGCCGGCATCGCCATGTCCTCGTCTTTGAGGAGGTGGATGGCTTGTAACTCCGCCTGCTCTTGCTGTGGGTCGGCGTTGATGATACTAAATTGGTTGATTTTCATGTGAACACCCCGTTTGAAAATAATTACCTGTATTATCGCACTTATCCGGTGGCCACGGTAATTTTTCGGGCTTTGACAACCAAATTTATGCTGCGACCAGGTATAATTTAATTGATTTGCTAAATATAACTAAGACGAGGATATGCTGATGACAGAAAATATTATGGAATTCCGCCATGTCGGCAAGCGGTACGACGATAACGTTGTCCTCCGCGACATCAACTTCAAAATTGAGGCGGGAAAGTTTTATACCCTCTTGGGACCCTCAGGATCGGGGAAAACGACTATCTTACGGCTGATTGCTGGCTTTGACCAGCCGACTAGTGGGGAAATTTACTTTGCTGGCCAAAAAATTAACGACGTGCCCGCCAATCGCCGCCAGGTCAACACCGTCTTCCAGGATTACGCCCTGTTCCCCCACATGAACGTGGCCGAAAACGTCGCCTTTGGTCTCCAGATTAAAGGGGTCAAGAAAGATGAGATTAAGCGCCGGGTCGATGAGGCCTTGCAGTTGGTGCAACTAGCTGGTTACGGGGCCCGGGAAATCACCGCGATGTCGGGGGGCCAGCGGCAGCGGGTGGCGATTGCCCGGGCAATTGTCAACGAGCCCCAGGTGTTGCTACTGGATGAGGCCCTGTCAGCGCTGGACCATAAGCTGCGGGTACAGATGCAGGCCGAGCTCCGCCAGCTGCAGCGTAAACTGGGGATCACGTTTATCTTCGTTACCCACGACCAGGAAGAGGCCCTAGCGATGAGTGACCAGATCATGATCATTAACGATGGCAAGATCCAGCAGAGCGGCACGCCGGTCGACATCTATGACGAGCCGCTGAACCACTTTGTTGCCGACTTTATCGGGGAAAGCAACATTGTTCCCGGAACCATGAAAAAAGACTACCTGGTTGCCATTAACGGCCAGGACTTTAAGTGTGTGGATGCGGGGATGCGGCCCAACGAACGGGTTGAGGTCGTCATCCGTCCAGAGGACCTCGACATCACTACGGTTGAGAAGGGCCAGCTGGTGGGAACGGTCGATACCCAGCTCTTTCGGGGAGTGGACTACCAGATTACCGTTCACGATGTCCGGGACCATGTCTGGAAAATCAACTCAATCCATAAGACCACTGTCGGCGCCCGGGTAGGGATTAGCTTTGACCCCGAAGATATTCACGTGATGCGCTATAACGAAACGGAGGCCGACTTTGATGCCCGGCTGGACAGCTACGAGGAGGGTGAATGATGCGGCAGAAAACACTCTTCATTGTTCCCTACCTCCTGTGGATCGTCCTCTTCGTCTTAGCACCATTAATCTTGATCTTTTACCAGTCCCTTTATAATATCAACGGGCAGTTCACCCTGGATAACTACACGACTTACCTGACGTCCGGTGTCTACTTGAAGATGACCTTTAACTCGGTCTGGTATGCCTTTTTGATTACCCTGGTCACCCTGGTAATCAGCTACCCGACGGCCTACGTCTTAAACCGCCTGCCCAACAAGCAATTCTGGCTCCTGCTGGTGATTTTGCCCACCTGGATCAACCTGCTGTTAAAGACTTACGCCTTCATTGGCCTTTTTAGTCGGACGGGGTCAATCAACCAGTTCTTGCGCTTCGTGGGCCTGGGGAGCCACCAGCTTCTTTTCACCGACGCCAGCTTTATGTTCGTTGCGGCCTACATTGAAATTCCGTTTATGGTCCTGCCAATTTTCAACTCGCTGGCCGAGATCAACCCGTCCTTGATCAACGCTAGCAAGGACCTGGGGGCCAGTCAGTGGCAGACCTTCACAAAGGTCATCTGGCCGCTTTCAATGCCCGGTGTTAAGGCCGGAATTCAGGCGGTCTTCATCCCCTCACTCTCCCTCTTTATGATTACCCGCTTGATTGGTGGAAACCGGGTGATTACCCTGGGGACCGCAATTGAAGAGCACTTCTTAACTACCCAGAATTGGGGGATGGGGTCCACGATTGGTGTTGTCCTGATCATCGCTATGTTTATCGTCATGTTCGCAACTGGTGAAGCCAAGCAGAAGGGAGGGTACACCCGGTGAAAAAACATCATTTCTCCTGGTCGGGATTGTACCTGACCGTTGTTTTTATTATCCTGTATGCCCCAATTGTCTACCTGGTCGTTTACTCCTTTAGTGCGGGGACCACAATGGAAAAGTACCATGGCTTTTCCCTGCGCCACTACGCCGACTTGTTTGCCGACACGCGGATGATCACGATTGTCTTCAACACACTGATCGTTGCCCTGCTGGCGGCGCTGATTGCGACCATCGTCGGGACACTGGGGGCCCTGGCAATTAAGGAGACCCGGGGGAAAGTCCGCAACAGTCTTCTTTCCCTCAATAACGTCCTGATGGTTTCCCCCGACGTCATCATTGGGGCCAGCTTCTTGATCTTCTTCACGATGTTGGGAATCCGGTTGGGCTTTGTCTCGGTCCTCTTGAGCCACATTGCCTTCTGCATCCCCATCGTGGTGCTGATGGTCCTGCCCAAGCTAAACGAGCTGTCGCCAACCCTGGTGGACGCCGCCTACGACCTGGGGGCCAGTCGGTGGCAGGCCCTGTCCCAGGTTATCCTGCCGGCAATTACCCCGGGGATTGGGGCCGGCTTCTTCATGGCTCTGACCTATTCCTTAGATGACTTTGCGGTGACCTTCTTTGTAACGGGGAATGGCTTTTCAACCCTCTCCGTTGAGATTTATTCCCGGGCCCGGCAAGGGATTAACCTGGAGATCAATGCCTTGTCGGCCCTGATGCTCCTGGCTTCGCTCTTGCTGGTCGGTGGCTACTACCTAATCAGTAAGCACGGTGGCCGCCGTCACCGGGTCGTTGCGGTTAAGGAGGGGGATGCGCAATGAAAAAGCTGTTGACAATTATCGTTGGCATTCTCGCCCTGTGCCTGTTACTGTTCGGTGGGGAATACGCCTTGAACCACCGTGGAAACTCAGGTGGGCACCGGGTCTTAACCATCTACAACTGGGGTGACTACATTGACCCGGCCCTGATCAGCAAGTTTGAAAAGCAGACGGGGTACAAGGTTGACTACGAAACCTTTGATAGCAACGAATCAATGCTGACGAAGCTCCGCCAGGGTGGAACAAATTACGACTTGGTTATTCCCAGTGAGTACACCGTCCAGCGGATGAAAAAGGAGGGCCTGGTAGCCAGGCTGGACCATCAGAAGTTGCCCAACCTCCGTTACATTGACCGGCAATTTTTGAACCGCTCCTTTGACCGGGGAAACAAGTACTCGGTTCCCTACTTCTGGGGTACGCTCGGTATTATTTATAATGATCAGAAGATCAACGCTGGTGCCGTCCAGCACTGGGAGCAGTTGTGGAGCCCCCGGCTGAAAAACAACGTTATGCTGATTGACAGCGCCCGTGACGTCTTTGCAATTGCCCTGATTACCCAGCACCAGTCGGTTAATACCAAAGACTTCACCAAATTAAAAAGGGCGCAGGGACACTTGAAGACCCTGACGCCGAATGTAAAGGCAATTGTTGCTGATGAGATGAAGATGTACATGGAACAGGACGAGACGGACGTTGGGGTTACCTATTCGGGGGATGCCCGAGAAATGATGGACGTCAACCACCACCTCCACTACGTCGTCCCTAGCGAGGGAAGTAACATCTGGTTTGATAATATGGTCATCCCCAAGCGGGCCCAAAACAAAGCGGCCGCTTACGCCTTTATCAATTTTATGCTGGCGCCCGCCAATGCCGCCCAAAACGCGCGGTACGTTGGCTATGCCACCCCTAACTGGGCTGCCAAGAAGCGCCTTTCGAAGAAGGTAACTAGTAACCAGGCGTTTTACCCGCCACAAAAGACGATGCGCCACCTGCAGACCTACCATGACCTGCCGCTGAAGACGCTGGGCGAGTACAATGACCTCTTCCTTGAATTTAAGATGTTTGCTAAGTAATAAAATAACGAGGCTGGGAGAAAACTTTGTTTCTCTCACCAGCCTAGTTTAGCTTTCCAAATATTACACAGTAATCGCGGGAAAAAAGCGTGCTCCTAGTGTCTAGCGCCGCGAAGCAAGTCCATTGATTACGGACAATCATTGGCCCGTACCGTGCAACAATCGTCCTATACTAGCCATACGGAGCACTCTGAAGCTTTTTTCCCAGCTTCTTATTTTATTACTTACGAAAACGGGGCGACGTTTCTGGTGCCCAGAAGAGGCAGATCAGGCCCCCGACGATGAGGACGGCGGTGCAGACAATCATTGCCAGGCTGGCCCCACCGATATTGGTCAGGATGGGGAGGAGGAAGGTGCCGCTGGCCGCCCCAATCCGGCTAATTGTAATGCAGGTCCCGACACCCGTGGCCCGGACCTTGATATCAAATAATTCTGTCGGGTAGGGGTAGTCGAGAACCAACCCCGCTGACAAAACGACGGCAAAGAAGGCGAAGAGGGTGATCATCACGACATTGGGGAAGTGGGTCCCGACAACCATCAGAACCAGGGCGAGCGCGGACAGGAAGAATGTCCCAATCAGAAAAGCCCGCCGACTGATGTGTTTGAACAATGCGGTCCCAATTAAGACCCCGATGAGGACACAAACGTTGTAGATGACCCCGGAAAGGTTGCTGTTACCCATCTGCATGCTGGTTAAGAGGATGGGCAAAAAGATACTGATGCCGAAGAAGGAGAAGGCCTGGCAGGCGTAAAAGAGGCCACCAACAAGGGTCCGCCGGCGGTACTCCTTAGTAAATAGCACCTTCCAGGAAATATTGTCGGGGGCGGTACTCTTGATTAGCTTCTTCGAGAGGCCCCACTTCTTACCCAGGTTTTCTTGGATTACCTTTTGGGCCTGGTGGTTGTTAACGTGGGTGGCCAACCAGCTTGGGGATGCCGGTAAGCTGTAAACGGACCGGTAAATGGCCGTAATCAGGCCGGGAACCACCGAAGAAGCGAGGATAATCTGCCAGTTGTGACTGCCAAAGCCGGTAATCATGATCCCGGCGATGTAGGAAGCAATGAAGCCAATTGTCCAGTAGATGATGAGGTTACTCTGAGCCCGGCCGGCCACCTTTTCCGGCATCCATTCGACTAGCCAGGCGTTACCGACGGTGTAGTCGATGGCAATCATTAGCCCAATCAACACCCGGAGGACCAGGAGCCCCCAGTGATTAGCGGTAAATAGTTGAAGGATCGAAAGGATAGAGAAAAGGTACATGTTGATCATCAGCATTCCCTTCCGGCCGGAGCGGTCGGCAATTTTTCCCATCAGGGCGCTTCCGGCCAGGCCAATTAGGCTGCCGGCACCAATGAGGCCAACCCAGAAGTTATTCAGGTTGGTCACTGTTTGGGCTTGGGCAAGGGCCGTCCCACTGATACCGAGGGCGTACCCGCATGATATTTGTCCAAGAATTAAGGCGAGATAGTTTCCGCGGTGGGTGGGTAATACTGGTGCTTTCTTGTAGTCTTTTTTCGTATTATTCATAGCTTACTTGGCCGTTAATTTAGGCCAAATAAATTGTCCCTCCTTGTGAAGTGAATTATTACTACCCTAACAAAAAATCAGAAATGACGCAAACTAGACGGGTCATCCCTGATAAAAGATTGTGAAATTAACGGTCCTGATTTAGCTTACTATGCCGGTAACCGTAACTGAAGTAGATGATCAGGCCAATTCCGAACCAGATGCCGGCACCAATCCAGGTTTCCTTGGAAAGCATGGTCATCATTGCCAGGCAAGCCAGACCGGAGATGATTGGCAGAACCGGGTAGAGGGGAACTTGGAAGCCGCCCTTGTTACCGATGTCCTTCCGTTTCCGCAGGGGAATAATCCCGAAGGAAACAAAGAGGAAGGCCAGCAGGGTCCCGATGTTAACCAGGCTGGTCAGCTGGTCTAAGGAGACGAACCCGCCCATGATAGCGATGATCAGGGTAACAATCCAGAGCGCCTCTTGAGGAACGTGGTGGTGATTGTCGATTTTAGCGAGGAACGAAGGCAAGAGTCCATCCCGACCAATGGAGTAAACCAGCCGTGAACTGGAGTAAATCATGGTAACCATCATCGTGAACATCCCGATTAAGGCCCCGATGGAAAGCAGCTCAGCAATCCATCCCTGGTGGACGGCTTCAAGGGCAAAGGCTACCGGGTTGGCCACGTCAAGCTTTGTGTACTTAACCATCCCGGTCAAAACAACAGAAACGGCCATGTAGAGGACGGTCGCAACTACTAAAGTCCCGATGATTCCCATCGGCATGTTCCGCTTGGGGTTCTTGACTTCTGCGGCAGAAGAGGAGACGGCGTCAAAGCCCAGGAAGGCGAAGAAGACGACCGTGGCCCCGTGGAAGACACCCTTCATGTGGTAGGGAAGAAATGGGTGGTAGTTGGATGGCTTGATGAAGAAGAGTCCCACGAGGACAAAGATAATGATGATGGCCAGCTTGATTGCCACGGCAGCGTTGTTGATCCGCATTGAGGATTGCATCCCCTTAGAGAGCATCCAGCTAATCAGTAGGACAATGATAATGGCAACAATGTTGACGTAGGTGCCGTGGGCCGGGTCAAAGGGACCAGAGACGGCTTTGGGTAATTTCAGACCGAAGCTAGCGATGAACGAGTTGAAGTAAGCGGCCCAACCGGTTGACACGGAGGCCACCGCCAGCATGTATTCCAGGACAAGGGCCCAGCCGAGAATCCAGCCAAAGAATTCACCGAAGACCACGTTCCCGTATGAGTACGCACTTCCGGCGACCGGTAGTGCTGAGGAGAATTCAGCATAACACATGGCCGCGAGCGCACAGACAATTGCTGAGAAGAAGAACGACAGGGTGACACCAGGGCCGGCAGAGTTAGCGGCAACGGTCCCGGGAAGGATGAAAATCCCGGTACCAATTACTGCCCCAATCCCTAGGGCCATCAAGTCAATGGCCGTCATTGACTTAACAAAGTGCTTGTCGACCCCGAGGTAACGATCAAGACTTTCTTTCCGCATAATGTTTAAGCGCATCTTTAAACCACCTTTGCTATAATGTAATGTGAATTATCATTACTGATAATGATACATACCACTAACATTAAAAGTCAATGAGAAAAATTAATTTTTTATTAAAGGAGAACCTGATATGGCAATCGAAGTAACGAGTGGTGCAGTAGTATACCGTAAAAAGGATGGGCAGCTTGAATACCTGCTCTTGGAAAGCCAAAAAAAAGGCCACTTCTGGGGATTCCCTAAGGGCCACGTTGAAGGCAACGAGAGTTTGAAGCAGACCGCTGAACGGGAAATAAAGGAAGAGACCCAGCTAACCCTGCCAATTGACACGAGCTTCCATGTCTACACGGAATATGACCTGCCAAACGGTAACCACAAACAGATGACCCTCTACACGGCCGACCTGGCTGCTAATGAAGACATCCACTTACAGGCGGAAGAAATCCGGAACTGTGGTTGGTTTAACTACCAGGACGCCCGTAAGCAACTGACTTACGACAACCTCAAGCAGCTCCTTGACCAGGTCAACGACCACCTGACGAAGCAAGATGACTAAGGACCACGTATTTGTCATTTGTGGTGCGGCCGGTTCTGGGAAAACGACGGTTGCCGGCTACCTGCAGAAGCACTTTGGTATGCACCGGGTAATTACTCATACTACCCGGGCACCCCGTCCCGGTGAGCGCGACGGGGTTGACTACCACTTCGAGGATGACACATCGATGGACCAGCTCCACCTGCTCGAGTCAGTCACTTACGACCAAGCCCGGTATGGTTCTTCAATGGAGGGACTTGAAGAGGGCTGGCAGCAGGGGCATGCTGACGTGATCGTCCTCGATACGAAGGGGGCACTGACCTACCACCAGGCCCTTGGTGACCGGGTGACGATTATCTTTTTGACCGTCAGCAAGCTGGATGTTTTGGTGCGCCGGATGGCTGGCCGCGGTGACCAGCAAGGGGCAATTCAGTCCCGGCTCAAGAGTCGCGAATACCAACGGGACCTCCACCTACCGCACTACTTGGACCACATCGCCCACGTGATTGTCAACGATGACTGGATCCAGACCGCCGAGCAGCTGGATGATTTGCTGGGCAAAATTATGTCAGTATAGGTTTTTCGGTGGTAAAATGAAGTTTCCAGTGAAAGAGGTGTGGGGGATTTGGAAAAGTTAATTAGTGATGCACGGGCTAAGCTCAAGGCCAACCACATGCGCTGGACCAAGCAGCGGGAGATGATGCTGGACCTGGTTAGCAAGGACCCGGAACACTACCAAGACATTACGGAAGTTGACCAGGCCCTCCGGAAAGCCTATCCCGGCCTTAGTCATGACACCATTTACCGGAACCTCAAGGCCTTTGAACGACTAGAGCTGGTCGAACTTCGCCAGCATAACGATCAGATGCAGGTCAAGTACCGGTGTGATACGGCTCACCACCATCACTTCATCTGTGAAGTTTGTGGCCGGGTGCAAGAAATTAAAATGCCGCCGTTAGACATGCAATTTTATGAACAGCAGCTTCCCGGCGCCAAGATTACCGGGCATACCTTCGAGTTACGGGGGATTTGTGCGGATTGCCGGGCCCGGCATTTGAAATAAAAATTTCACCTTTCCTTAACATTTATTTTGGGTAAAATCGGTTAAGATATAATTTGAGAAAAGGAGAATCAAAAATGGCAGCAAAAATACCACCACTGGTGACACCATTTGCGTTGGTATCACTAGTATTAGCTTTGGGTGCAACCAACGTTGTTGTTAACAAGGCAACCCACACAACAGAAGGGGCCAAGGTTGTCTCGACTTCCCGTGTCCGCCAAAGTAGTGATATTGACCCAGATAACGACCGGGATAACAGCAGTGAAAAAGATGCTAACTCTGATTCTGCGGGTGATAATTCGGTAACGAAGCGTTCGGATAGTGATAACCAGACGGACGATGATGACCAAACGACGACCCGGAATACCGGCGGCAATGATAACAACACCACCCGGTCAACGAATAATAATAATAATACTGGCGGGACGACTTCAAACAATCAGACCAACAGCACCAATAACGGTGGTGGAACTGGCAGCGGTAATAGCGGTGGCTCAACCGGTGGTAATACCGGTACCACAACCCAAAGTAACCAATAAGGAGGTGTTGAATTACCATGTTTAGTTTCCTTGATATGATAAATTCATCTCTGAGCTACTTTAACCTCGATGTGAAGCTAAAGAGTCGGATCTATATTGGGATTGCGACCCTTGGTGACATCTACCTGGTCTACGTTACCTTCCGTCTGTTCATGAACCACGTTTGGATGCGGGCCTTCCTGTACTGCTTAGCGATGGTTGCGATTACTTATTTCTTATACCTGAACTTTGTCTACTATTTTCTAGGGAGGACCTCGAAACTTGACTACTTTTCTCCCCGTTTTGCTAAGATTACGGGACAAAAATTCGGTAATACCGAGGTAAAGAACAGTGGGCAACAGCAACTGGCCCAGATAATGGCCAACCAGTCTAACGGCTTATTTACGGGTGATAATACTATTCCCGCAGTTGTGAAGATTGATAGTTATGAGCAGCATAACCTCCAGGAAGTGGTAAACCAGTTGGTCGACAACGGCATCTTTGCCAACGATTTTAATGGTCTCAATGATGACCAGGTGATTAATAAGTATAGTGAGACGGGTAAGCCAGTTCAGGCCTTAAACACCAACGCTGTGCCGCCGTACTTCGAGCTGGTCCATGACAAGATTCGTCACCGGTTGGAAATTTACATTGGAATTAACCAGATGGAACGACGGGCGGTTGGTCACATCATCCGGATTGGCCTAACCGACGTCCGGGATGCCCACCAAAAGTACCGCATTTACCTTGCTGGTTTACTGGTAACTGATGGCCCCAATAAGATTCCGGGCCGGCGGGGGTCCACAATTTTAACGACCGCCGACTACCACCTCCAGGCCCAGGTTGCCTACCGTGAGCGGGCTGAACGATAAATGAAATAATGAACTAAAAAAAGGGTTCCAGCGCTTTAGCTGGAACCCTTTTTTAGTCGGTTCATTAATTACTTTTCCTTAAATTCACCCTCGACGGTATTATCCCGGTGGGCGGGGCCATGATAGTCAGGCATAATGGCCGCCGCAACGAGGTAGATAATCGTCAACGGGAAAAAGCCGGTGCAGGCAATCAGGACGATGGCGATTAAGCGAATGACCGTGGCGTCCATGCCCAGGTAATCAGCAATTCCACCGCAGACACCAAGGAAGACCTTATTCTTGGATTTTGTTAACTTCTTATGCATGTTATTTTCCTCCTCTAGGCAAAGTATTCATAACGAATTTGGTAGTGCTGGGGGTAACCAGGACGAAGTGAAATATCACCAAACTGCAGGTGGTGAGGAGTGTCAGGAAGGGTTTGGCCTTCCATGGCCATTGCAAACCACGAACCCGCCGGGCGGTTGAAGCCGTCCGCATTCGTGCCGTTAGCGGTGTAAACCACCAGGCCGTTCCGGTCAGAGAACATCTTAATCTTCCGTCCAGTAGCGGCATCCATGAGGGTTGCCACCGGCTCATGGGCAAGCCGGTTACTTGGCAGAACAACGAAGACGTCATCAAAGCCACCCTCAGGAACACCTTGCTCCTGCAATTCTTGGAGGGCGGTCCCCATTACCGTTGGGTGACTGAAGTCGAACGGGGTATTCTTATTAATCAGCTTCCGCCCCGTTGGCAGCTTTTCATCGTCAAGTTCGAGGTGGTAGGTAGAGTTCAGTGTTAAGACGTGCCCCTGGATGGTCTTAGCTTCACCGGAGAGGTTCCAGTAGGCATGGGTGGTTGGGTTGAAAAGGGTCTTGGCATCCGTCTTCCCATCAAAGTCAATAGTGACGCTGTTGTCGTTTTGCAGGGTGTAGGTGACCGTCACGGTCTCGTTGCCCGGCAGCTTATCAGTGTCTGGACCAATCGTTGTTGTGAGGATGACCTGGAGCTTGTCCTGGTCCTGCTTAGTAGCAACATCGTAAAACTGCTGACTCAGGCCGTTTGCCCCACCGTGCAGGGAGTTATTCCCCTCATTAGCGGGAATTTTGTATTCAACCCCGTCAATATCAAACTGGCCCTTTGCAATCCGTCCGCCAAAGCGACCGATGATCCGGCCAACGTACAGGGACGCATTGTTGGGATCTACATAGGCGTCGATGTTGTCGGCACTGAGCAACAGGTTAACCCGGCCGCCACGGGTGTTGGGAACCATGTATGCCTGCCAGATGCCGGCGAAGTTAAGGACGCTAATGCTGACGTTATTATCATTCGTCAGGGTATATTTAATAACATCTTGTCCTTGGTAAGTGCCAAATTTCTCATTTTCAATTTTCATAGTGGCCGCCTCCTAGAATCAATTCAGTTTGTTACTTTGATTGTAGCATAGAAAGGCTAGAGAACCGGGCCTATCGTGAAATTATAATTGAAAATGAAGCGAAGTTTTCCCAAATTATCAGGCAGAATTAATGTCTCATTTTACGAAACTGTTTGGAACAAAAGCGGATTATTGTCTTATTATAAAACCATGATTTGTACTTAACTCTGTTGTCCTGTAAGAACACGGTATACACTATAATTTGTCATAATGGTACAAGGAGGCGAGCAAATTGCGGGTCACACGAACAGTACGGGATTTTCAGAACGCATTGTTGACACTTTTGGAGAAAAACTCGTTTGAGCACTTAACAGTTGACCAAATCTGTAACGAAGCACTGCTGCACCGGAGTAGTTTTTACCGTTACTTCAGTGATAAGTATGATCTCCTTGAGCAGACGCTGGATGCCCAGATTAGTCGGATTGTAGATTCAGGTGAATCAGAAGAAGATATTATTAAGCAATTCGTTTTATACATTAATGATCACAAGAACCTTATTCGTCACCTAGCATCAAGCAACTCACACAGTTCACTGTATACGGAAATGCTACGTATCTTTAGTCAAGTTATCTTAGACCGCTGTAAACGCGGACATACCAACGATGTCGTAATCGAAGCCGTTCAGAAGTCCGATAACCCAGAGATGATGGCGTACGTATTTAGTGGTTCCATCATCGGGGCGTTTTATTGGTGGCAAAAGAACAACTACGACGTGCCAATTGATGAGTTTATCAAATTCGCAAAGCAGTCAGTCCTTTCGATGTCTAACAGCACTTTGTAAATCAATAATAATGAGGTGAACATTTCAAAATGGGTGAAATGATCAAAGCGGAATTCCGCAACCTCTTTAAGAACCATATCTTACTGCTCTCGGTTTCGGTAATTTGCCTGTTACCGTTCCTGTACAGTATCTTCTTCTTAAAGTCAGTGTGGGACCCGTATGGTAGTACGCGAGACTTGCCGATTGCGGTGGTCAACAAGGATGTTCCGGTCGAATACCAGGGCCGGAAGATGAATGTTGGTCAGCAAACGGTCAAACAACTGCGCCACAACCATCAAATGAAGTGGGAAATTGTTTCCCAAAAGAAGGCACAATACGGGATTAGTCACCGCCAATACTACGCGGTAATCACCATCCCGAAGAACTTTTCTGAAGATGCCACAACCGTAATGGAAAAGCATCCGAAGACGATGAAGCTCCATTACGAAACGAACGGTTCCTTGAACTACATTGGGCAGGTTATGACCCAGATTGGGACGACCAGGCTGAATAGCAAAATCCGCTCCCAGGTTACGAAGGCCTACGCCACCGCGATGTTTAAGGAACTCCACGTTGTCGGTAAGGGGATGACCAAAGCTGCCGATGGTGCCCAGCAATTGAGTACCGGTCTGGTCACCTTAAATGACGGGGTTAACCGTTACGTTGCCGGTGTCTACCAGGTCAACAACGGTGTGCAGCAGTTACGGATGTCCGTTGCGCCCCTGGCCAGCGGTGCTCAGCAGTTAGCGAGCGGTAGCCAGACCCTGGCCGCCGGAATCCAGCAATACACTGGTGGGGTTGGTCAACTCGCCAGTGGGTTGGGGCTCCTCCAGGCAAACTCTGGACAACTCAGTTCCGGGGCCAGCCAGTTAGCGGGCGGTTTAAATACCCTGAACGGTAACTCTGCTGCATTACAGAGTGGTGCCAACCAGCTTGCCGCCGGTAATACGGAATTAAACAACCAAGTTAATAGTCTCCTTCCCCAACTGCAGAGCCAGATGGGGGCAATGTCCGGCGACATCAGTACTAAGGCTCAGGCATTGAACGCTGCCCTGCAGCCAGTTGCCCAGAGTGGTAACCAGTTGAAGGAACTCTCTGGTCAGCTGGGAACGATTAGTGCCGGACTTGAACAGTTGAAGCAGGCAGCTTCGGCAGGGGCAAGTTCAACCACCACGACGACCAACAGTGGCAGCAACAATAGTTCCCAATTGCAGGCCGCTGCTGCAGACCTGAATGGTGTTGAAGCTAAGGACCCGGCCGGCCAGGCAAAGATTGAAGCGGCCAAGGCGGCAATTAGTGCGGCTGCTAGTTCTAGCAACAACAGTACAACCACCCAAAAGAGTACCGATAACGGTCAGTCCGCTAAATTAGTGGGGCAGATTAGTCAACTGCAGGCCGGGGTTAACCGGCTCAAGGCAGCGGTTGACCAGTCAGCAAATAGTGCCGGTCAGAACACGGCAAACGTTCAGAAGGCGGCTGCGGACCTTCAAAACAGCCTCCTGACCATGCAGAACGGGACCAGCGCGGCCCTGACAACCGCTTCCGGTCAGTTGACCTCTGCTACCCAACAGCTGGCTAACGGTGCTAACACGTTGAACAGCGGTATCGGTCAGTACACGAATGGTGTAGCAACTGCGGCGGCTGGTGCCAACACCCTGAGCGGTGGTATTGGTCAATACACGGCTGGGGTTGCCCAGGCCGGGGCCGGTGCTAACCAGCTGGTTGCCAACAGCGGTGCACTGAACGCCGGGGCCGGTCAATTGGCGAGCGCTCTGGGACAATTAAATGCCCAGGTACCGGCTTTGATCAGTGGGGTTAACCTGCTGGCTTCCGGGACTCAACAGTTGGCTGATAACTCACCAGCGCTCATCAGTGGGATTACCCAGCTGAATAACGGTGCTGGTCGTCTGGCTTCGTCATTAGCGGCGGGTGCTAAGGCAATTAACAACGTTAAGCCAACTAACAAGACTGCGAAGATGTTTGCTGAACCAACGACGGTTAAGCACAAGAACTACAGCTACGTGCCAAACTACGGTCACGCTTTGGCTCCTTATGTTCTGTCTGTTGCCCTCTACGTTGGTATCCTGGTATTTAACTTCATCTACCCAATTCGGCGGGTGGCTGTCGAAGGTAAGTCGGCTGTCTCCTGGTGGATCAGTAAGGTTGTTGTTGGGGCCGTGGCGGTTACCCTGATGGCCATTATCGAAGATGCTGTTATGCTGGCCGTTGGTTTGACAACGGACCACATCGCGTCGATGTTTGCCACTAGTATCTGCTTTGGGCTAGCGTCGATGGCGATCGTAATGTTCCTGTCAATGACCTTCGATAACCCCGGCCGGTTCGTCGCCATGGTTCTGCTGATGCTGCAACTTGGTGGTTCTGGCGGGACCTTCCCAATGGAAGTTACGATGAAGTTCTACAACGTCATTCACTGGTTCCTACCGATGACCTACTCAATCCTGGGACTACGGCAGTCAATTAGTAGCGGGATTGGTGCCCACTACGCAATGTTCTGCAACCTTGTCTTGCTAGGAATTGCGGTTCTCTTCAACTTGCTCCTGTTAGCGGGGATGCTTGGTATTCACCACCACCTCTTTAATATCAACCCAAAGTTGGACAAGAACCAGAAGTTCCTTGATAAAATGGAGGACGATGGCGGAATCCAGTCTAAGTAATAATTTGCACAAAAAGCCCTGTTCGGTCAGTGACTGAGCAGGGCTTTTTGTGTGCAAAATCTTAGTTTCTTTACGCTAGTTCTTGCTAAATGATATACTGTTTGCATGCTTAAAATTAGCGTATGAGGGAGATGGTAAGATGGCGACAGATAAGAGAAGGGGAATCACCTTAGCCATTGTTGGGGCATCATTTTGGGGGAATGTCTGGGGCTGCCGTGCAGTTCCTGTTCCAGAACCCAACCATTAACGAATATTGGCTTGTCGGGCTTCGCTTACTGGGCGCCGGAATCCTGCTGGTCTTATATTCAACTTTTAAGCAACCAGCTGCGGTCAAAAGGCTATTTAGTAGCTGGTCGCGGGTCCTTTATCTGATCCTGTTCTCCTTTATTGGGATGGGAGCGTCCCAGATGTCGTATTATGTTGCCGTTAAGTACAGTAATGCCCCAACGGCAACGGTGATCCAATACCTGGCTCCCGTCTTCATTATCTTTTACATGGCCATCCACACCAAAATGCTGCCCCGGCGACTGAACGTAATTTCAATCATTGTGGCCCTCATCGGGACCTTCCTGTTGGCCACGAATGGTCACCCAAGCCATCTCGCCCTGTCCCCATTGGCATGTATTTGGGGACTGCTGGCGGCAGTTTCAGAAGCAATTAATACGATTATGCCGCGTAAGCTTTTCAAAGAGTTCGGAACAATTACCATCGTTGGCTGGTCAATGCTGATTGCCGGTTTGGCCTTTCTGCCACTGTACTGGACAATGCCCGTTCCGTCATTAAACGTGGTTGATGTTACGACAATCCTGTTCATCATTATTTTCGGGACACTTCTTGCCTATACCCTTTACCTTGCCAGTATCAACTACATTGATTCCAGTACAACCGGAATGCTCGGGGCCTTTGAGCCTTTGGTTGCCACTCTGCTAGCAGTTTTCTTCCTGGCCACACCGTTCAGTTTACCTGACTGGATTGGGGGAGTCCTAATTGTCCTGGCAACGATTTTACAGTCACTCCCTGAAAGATACTTTACCCATATCAAGTAAGCTGTTAATGCAAAAAGCTCCCGAAACTCGTAATTACTACGAGCTTCAGGAGCTTTTTTTATACCTCGTACTTCGTAAAGCGCTGGGCCTCTTGGGGTGACATTTCCACCGTCAAAAGGGTGCCGTCCGTCCGGTACTCGGTATTCAAGATGTTAGTGTGTTCGTTGAGGTAAGACACCAGCTGCCCCTCTGCGAATGGGAGGAGGAGCTTGACCTGGACGTAATCCTTGAAGAGGTGCTTACGAATAACGTTTACCAGGAGGTCCAGTGATTCCGGCTGCTTGGCCGAGATTACCACCTGGTCATCCCCTTCAAGAACCGGGAACTCAATCTCGGTTTTATCGGCCTTGTTGAAGACGTTGATCATCGGGATGTTTTCAATACCGATCTGCTTCAGGGTCTGTTCAGTGGTGTGCATCATTTCTTCGTAGTGGGGGTCCGAGTAGTCGATTACCTGGATTAACAGGTCAGCGTTGGCGGCTTCCGCTAGGGTCGACCGGAAGGACTTAACCAGGTTGGTCGGCAGCTTGCTGACAAAACCGACGGTATCACTAAGAAGAAAGTCCTTCTTGCTTGGCAAAGTCAAGCGACGGACACTGGTATCCAGGGTGGCGAAGAGCATGTTCTTTTCAAACACCGTTTTGTCTTCAACTGCCCCGTAACGACGGACTAATCCGTTCATGATGGTGGACTTACCGGCGTTGGTGTAGCCGACCAGGGCGGCGGTTGGAATATTACTCTTGGCCCGTTGCTTCCGCTTAGTGGCTTCGGACTTGTCAATGTCAGCTAGCTCGTGACGGAGGTGGGAAATCTGGTGTTGGATCGTCCGCCGGTCCATTTCCAGCTTCGTTTCACCGGCCCCCCGGTTAGTAAAGCCGCTCCCGCCACCAGTCTGCTGGTCAAGGCGCTGACTGGCACTGGTTTGCAGCCGGGGCAGGCGGTACTGGAGTTCCGCAATCTGGACCTGCAGTTTGGCCTCCTTGGTCTGGGCCCGGTTAGCAAAGATTTCGAGGATGAGGGCTGTCCGGTCAAGAATCCGGCAGCCAACCTCTTCCTCAAGGTTCCGCAGCTGACTTGGCGAGAGCTCATCGTTGGTGATGATGGTGGTGGCGTCGTTGGTGGCTGCAACCTCCGCGATTTCTGCCACCTTCCCCGTGCCAAAGTAGGTGGCAGGGTTAGGGCGGTCAATTACCTGGTCAACCCGTTGGACGACATCCATGTGATTGGCCTGGGCTAATTCGGCCAGTTCGGTCATTGAATAGTCGTAGTCTTCCTGCCCCGTGTCGAGGCCGGCAATGATTACTTGTTCATCTTTTTGTATATTGTTATCCATTGAAGAATAGTGTTCCCCCTTAGGATCAATGATTATTCTGGAAGTTCTAATTGGTCGTAAAAGTCAACGTGGGTCTTGTCTGCCGTTAATGTCAAGCGGGTCAGACTCCCGTTTCGGACTGAGGATGGGGTTTGGTAACCGAAGTGTTCGGCAATTGAACGAATGGTCATCCCATGGGAAATAACGATGACGGTTGATCCGTCCGGGAGGGCCCGGAGTCGGTCCATCCCCTTGTTGACCCGGTTCCAAAATTGGACGTGGTCTTCGGCGTCGCCATAAGGGTCCGCAGCGGCCAGCTTATCCTTTAACTTATCAGGGCCCCAGCCGGCAAACATGTCGGAGAAGGAGTGAAAGTCTTCCTCCCCGGAAAGAAAGTCGGTGACGGCCGAACCGTTTAACCCTTCGAAGCTTCCGAAGAACTCTTCACGGAAGGCCGGCTCTGGTGTGGGCTCCTTGATGTCAGTGTTGGGGTCCGCCGCGAGCAGGAGGCGTGAAGTTGCCATCGTCCGGGCGAGGTCACTGCTGAAGACGTAGTCAAAGTCAACGTTGGCCAGCACCTTGCCCGTTCGTTGTGCGTCCGCCTTACCCTTTGCAGTAAGCGGCGCATCGGACCATCCTTGAACACGGTTGTAACGGTTGAGGTAGGTTTGACCATGACGAACAAAATAAGCGGTAATTGCCATACGTAAAAACTCCTTTGTCTCCTAATTAATGAAAAAAGCTATTCATATTTTACCATGAATAGCGGACAAAAATAACTAGAGACCCCTTAGATCATCCGATTCTTCCGGAGAATCCGCTGGCGGATCAGCTTAATGCCCCACATCCCCAACCCGGCCAGGATGGCACAGGAGGCCATTGCCAGAATCACGAGGGAGAAGTGGTCGTGGACGAGGGGAATGCTGCCGAAGAAATAACCCACGCCACAGCCGAGGGCCACCCAAAGGGCTACCCCGACGAAGTTACCCACCGTAAAGTGGCGGAATCGGTAGTGCATCATTCCCGAAATGGTCGGGATAAAGGAACGAATGAAGGGGATAAAGCGCCCGAAAGCAACGGCCCAGAAGCCGTACTTGTCGAGGTATTCCTTAGCCTTTAGCATCCGGGGGCCGTTGAGGTGCTTCTGCAGCCAGTGCCAGCGTGACAGACTATGGCCGATAAAGTAGTTGACTGAGTCACCGATGAAGGCCGCAAAGAAGAAGACGGGGATGACAATCTGCATTTTGAGGATCGGGTGGACGGCGATAAACGAGCTGGTCAAAAAGACGAGCGACCCCCCGGGCAACCAGGGGAAGACCACCAGGCCGGTTTCCATGAAGACAATTACGAATAGGATTAGGTAGCTCCACGGACCAAGCCACTCAAACATGGGGATCAGGATTTCCGCAATGTGGGTCAGAATATAAAAAATGTGGGCCATATAAGCGCCCCCCTTCCAGCGAATTATTAATTCTATTTTAGAATGTTTGCACCATCGTTGACTAGCAATCCGCCTTAAAATTAAGCCAGCCTTAAACAATGGTCCTTTTTTCGTGGTGGGAAAGGCAAACACTAACGGATATAAATCGGGAATGCTATAATAGAAAAACGATTTTGAAATCCTGAAAGGTAGGGAATCCTCGTGACTGAAAATTCGGTAAGAGAATATGAGCAAAAGCACCTTGACCACGTTTTGACTGAGATCAAGAAGGCCAAGGGAAGAGCCGCCCAGCGAATTAGCACGGCTAAAAATGATATTGAAGATATCAATAAGCAAACGAATGACATTCACTTAAACACCACGACGTATTCCGGGATGATGGATACGGCAATGTCCTTTCGGGCCCAGCAACAGATGCTGGATGAACGGAACAACAGTTGGCAGCACGCGGCTGACCACCTGGCAACCTTGAAACGCTTGGAGAAGAAACCGTACTTTGCCCGGATCGACTTCCAGGAAAAGGGGGCGGACCAGCCAGAGTCAATCTATATTGGCCTGGCATCGTTTAGTGACAAGCCCGACCACTTTTTGATTTATGACTGGCGGGCACCGATTTCCTCTGTCTACTACGAGGGAAAACTCGGCAAGGTGAAGTATGACACGCCGGTGGGCCCCCAGGAGGTCAACATGACCCTCAAACGGCAGTTTCAAATCAAGGACGGCACCATCGTAACGATCTTTGATACGGACGAACAGGTCGGCGACCAGATGCTTCTAGAAGCACTGGGCAACCACTCCAGCACCAAGATGAAGAGTATCGTCACCACCATCCAACGGACCCAGAACGAGATTATCCGGGATACGAAAGATGACCTCCTCTTCGTTCAGGGGGCCGCGGGTTCCGGAAAGACGGCCGCCGTCCTCCAGCGGGTTGCCTGGCTGCTGTACCGGTACCGGGGGAACCTGTCATCCTCACAGGTCGTCCTCTTCTCACCGAACCAACTCTTCAATGACTACATTGACCAGGTATTGCCGGAGTTGGGCGAACACAATATGGTTCAGATGACCTACTTCCAGTTTGCCAACCGCCGTGTCCCCCGCCTGCATGTCCAGACACTGGCCCAGCGTTTTGAAGCCCACCAGGATGAGGTTAGCCAAAACGCCCAACGCCTGTGTACGAGCCTTCAATACTTCAAGGCCACAGCGCGTTACGCCAAGCGCCTCGGCCATGCTAATATGCGTTTTCGTAACATCATGTTTAATAAGAAGGTCTTCATCAGTAAGGAAAAGATTCGTGAAATCTACTACTCCTTTAACAATAACTACAACCTTGGCAACCGGCTAGACGGGACCAAGGAGGAGCTGATCAAGTACCTTAACCGCCGGGTCAGCAGCGAGATGCGCAGCAAGTGGGTAGAACAGCGGATCCAGGACCTGAGTAAGGAAGAACTGGACACCCTGTTTGCCAACCAGCCGCGGGAGTTTGAAAGTGATGATAAGGAATTCAAGTTCCTGGCCCGGAAAATCGTCATGAAGGCCTTCGAACCAATCAAACGGGCCATCAACCACAACCTGTGGCTGAACATCAATGCCCAATACCTGCACCTGCTACGGGTAACCCCGAAGCTGGTTGACCTATCGGCTTTTAACCTAACACCTGAACAGTGGACCACCTTTGTGGACGGGACCAAGGAGGAGCTGATCAAGCACAACATCAGTGCCGAGGGGATCACGATTTACCTCTACCTATATGACTTGATTACGGGGAAGCACGGTCAGCGTGACATCCGCTACGTCTTTGTCGATGAGGTCCAGGACTACGATGCCTACCAGTTGGCCTACCTGAAGTACCGCTTCCCCCGGGCAAAGTTCACCTTGTTGGGGGACCTCAACCAAGCAATCTTTACCCACGAGAATAGTCGGTCTCTGCTGCGCCAGCTGAGCACGATGTTTGATCCCGAAAAGACCCGGGTTGTGCAGTTAACCAAGTCATACCGGTCGACCAAGCAAATCACTAACTTTACCAAGCACATCCTGGAAAATGGCGAGGCAATCGAGGCCTTTAATCGGGACGGTGAACTGCCGCAGGTGGTCACCGCTGCCGACTTTGACGGGGGTGTTGATGCTCTGGTTGCAGCACTTAAGAAGTACCAGGGGGAACACGACGCGGTCGCCATCATCGGTAAGACCCTTGAGGATAGTGAGCAGCTGCACCGGGCCTTGGAACGCCGCAACTTCAAAACGACCCTGATTCGGACGGAGAACCAGCGACTCGTGAAGGGAGCCATCATCGTGCCGTCATTCTTAGCTAAGGGCCTTGAGTTCGACGCCGTGATTGTGTGGAACGCAAATGACCACCAGTATCAGGGGGATGATGAGCGTCAACTTCTCTACACGATTTGCTCCCGGGCAATGCACGCGCTGACTCTAACGGCGGTCGGGCGGCAAACCAAGCTGATTGCTAAGGTGCCCGCAGACGAGTATGAATTAATTAAGAAATAACAGAAAAAAGGCTGGGAGAATTTTTCTCACCAGCCTCTTTAGTTCTCCGAATATTACACAGTAATCGCGGAAAAAAAGCGTGCTCCTAGTGTCTAGTTACGGACAATCATTGGCCCGTACCGTGCCAACAATCGTCCTATACTAGCCATACGGAGCACTCTGAAGCTTTTTTCCCAGCTTCTTATTCTTTATAATGCCTTCCGTTTTAAGAATGGAATATGGATGTTTACCTGCATGATGGCGTTGGCAACCAGGAGGATAAAACCACCGATAACCAGCTGTGGTGTCAGGGGATCATAGCCCATGATGACGGACATGACACTAGCAAAGAACGATTCCAGCATCAGGATCAACCCGGCCGTGGTCGGGTCCGTATATGCCTGCCCGGTGATCTGCATCCCCTGGGCAAGGAAGGTCACCCCAATGGCCAAAATGGCTAGGGGAATCAACGCTTGGACCCAGTGAACGTGCACCAGTGTGGGGCGCTCAAAGAGGAAGGTTGTGATCCAGCCAAAGGTTCCCTGGCAGATCCCAATCATGAAAATCAGGACCCAGGGGCTGGAGGCGTGGGGGGCGTACTTAGCGAAGAAGATGATCTGGGCGGCCCAGAAAACGGTGGAGATCAGCGTTAAAACATCACCAAATTGCAGGTGGAGGTTGCTCCCTAAGACGTTGGTGATGACGGCCATCCCGATGATTGAAAGGGCAATTGAAAAGTATGCCTTTCGCTGGGGGCGCTCATGCCAGAATAGCCACAGTAAGAGTGGGGCCACAACAATGTACAGGGTTGTTAAAAAGGCGTTTTTGGCCGGGGTCGTGTAGCGTAGGGCGTCCGTCTGTAGGTAGTAGCCCAAAAAGTTAATCGTCCCGATGGTCAGGCCCAGACGGACGTCGACCCAGGTCATGTGCCGAAGCTTTTTGAAAAAGATCAGGCTCCCGGCGGCGACACACATCGTCCCCCGGCAGGCATTGATCAGCCCGGAGTGCATGCCGGCATCGACCGTTAATTTGGCGAAGACGTAGCTGCTCCCCCAGAGGATAGCGACAGCTAATAACATCAAGTTGGCCTGTTTCTTACTAAGTGACATGGTGAATAACGCTCCCTCCTTAAATAGTGCTGATAAATGATAACATGTTTAATATCGGAAAGTAAGATGTTGAAAGCGGTACCCACTAATTTTAGGGCGAGTAAATTTAAACTTTTTGAAAAAAAGCCGCTTTGATGATTGCTATTCGTTAGCAGAATGTATTATTGTTTAAGTTGATATTTTTAATGGAGGAACAAATTATGAAAACAGCGTTGCAAAAGTTGCGACGTGGCTTGAATACCAAGTTAGGGTTCTTTCTGCTCGCCGTACTCTTATTTTGCCTTAAGAGTTATTGGGCATACCAGAATGAATTCAACCTCGGTGTTAAGGGAAGCATGCAACACTTCCTGCTCGCGTTCAATACAATACCGGGAGCCCTGGTTTTCCTAGGGATTGCACTGTACTTCCGGGGACGGTTGTCGTACTGGTTGATGTTGATTATTAACGCCCTTTTATCGACGTGGCTATTCTCCAACATCCTGTACTACCGTGAATTTTCTGATTTCATTACCTTTAACGTTATCAAGGGTTCTGGAGCAACTTCCAACAACCTGGGTAAGAGTCTGATGGGAATCATGCGTCCCGGAGACTTCCTGGTCTACGCCGATGTAATCATCTTGGCCCTGGTCTTGCTGTTCCACATCATCCGGGTTGACATGCGGCGCTTTAAGACCCGCTACGCCATCACCGTGACGGCCCTCGGTTTTATCCTCTTTGGTGCCAACCTGGGGATGGCCGAGTCCAACCGTTCGCAGCTTTTGACCCGGAC
Organism: Limosilactobacillus avium; assembly: GCF_947381485.1. Taxonomy (NCBI): domain Bacteria; kingdom Bacillati; phylum Bacillota; class Bacilli; order Lactobacillales; family Lactobacillaceae; genus Limosilactobacillus; species Limosilactobacillus avium. Next base: position 58,682 of record NZ_CANCWN010000010.1, read on the forward strand.
GTTTGATAATAACTACATTGTTAAGTACCTTGGCCTGCAGGCGTATACCATTTATGATGGGGTCAAGACGACCCATAATAGCGTCGTCAAAGCCCGCGCCGACCAGGACCAGCTGAAACCGGTTCTTAACTTTATCCACCATAATTACGCGGGACCAAACATCCAGTATAAGGGGGTTGCCCGTGGTAAGAACATCTTCGTGATCCACTTGGAAAGTCTCCAGCAGTTCATGATTGATTACAAACAGGATGGGCAAGAAGTAATGCCAAACCTGGATAAGCTTTACCACGCTGATGACACCCTGGCCTTTGATAACTTCTTCCACCAGGTTGGCCAGGGGAAGACGGCCGATGCAGAAATGATGCTGGAAAATTCACTCTTTGGCTTGCCAGAAGGTTCGGCGATGGTAACGGACGGAACGACGAACACCTTCCAATCCGCTCCGGCCCTCCTACACCAAAAGCTGGGTTACACGACAGCATCGTTCCACGGGGACGTCCCAAGTTTCTGGAACCGGGACAACGCTTATAAGTCCTTTGGCTACCAGTACTTCTTTAGTAAGGAATACTTCCCAAAGACCAAGGATTACGATGTCGGCTACGGGATGAAGGATAAGATCTTCTTAAAGGAAAGTGCCCACTACATTGAGCAACTGCCGCAACCGTTCTATGCTAAGCTGATTACGGTTACTAACCACTACCCTTACATCCTTGATAAACAGAACAAGGACATTGAAGCTTGGCATACTGGTGACGATACCGTTGACCCGTATGTTCAGACGGCCCGTTACCTGGATGAATCACTGGGTGAGTTCCTGGACTACCTTGATAAGTCCGGTTTACGGCAAAACAGTGTTCTGATCCTGTACGGGGACCACTACGGGATCTCCAATAACCACCAGAACGCAATTGCCCAGATCTTGCACAAGAAGAAAATCACTAACTACGACTTGGCAATGTTCCAGAAGGTCCCATTCATGATTAATATGCAGGGACTGAAGGGTGGCATTGACCATACCTATGGTGGTGAAATTGATGTACTGCCAACTCTGGAAGACCTGTTAGGGATTAGCTCCAAGAACTACATCCAGTTTGGTCAGGACCTCTTGTCACCACAGCGGAACCAGATTGTGCCGTTTAGAAACGGTGACTGGGTCACACCAAAGTACACTAAGTACAATGGTGACTACTACTACACCAAGAACGGTAAACAGATTACCAAGGCAACGCCAAAGCAGAAGAAGGCCTTTAGCAAGATTCAAAAGTACGTCACAACGGACCTCGGCCTGTCTGACCGGGTCATGAATGGTGATCTCCTGCGGTTCTACAAGCTCCCTGACTTCAAGAAGGTTAATAAGAAGGACTACAATTACAACCTGAAGAAGGGCCTCCAGAACCTGAAGAATGCGCAGAAGAAGAAAAAGACGAGTGTTAAGGCAGAAAACGGCAACCAGAGTACGTTTGATGATTACACAACCAACGCTCCGGAACTAAAGGACTATCCAAAGCTAAACTTCCCGAAGCCGTAAAATAAATACTAATTAATTCACCCCCAGTGCCAAAAATGTACGGTACTGGGGGTGAATTGCATTTTAAAAGTAAGCCAATTACTGAATAAAAAGAACAGAAAACTGAAATTTGTAAAAAACTTACTTATCACTTGATTTGTTAGGACTAATTTTATAATGGTTTACTTATTTATTGACCGCGGATAATTTGAAAGTAAAACGTTATATATACGATTTTTTATGGAATAGTATACCTAAAATTACGGAAATTATTCTATAAAAAATACAATGGGGCCATTTATCAATATTAATCGACTTGGTTAATAATCAAAAGCTTTTGGTAAATAATTTAAATCTGGTTCAGTATTTATCCCCGTAGTAAATTAATTAATGCTAAATTTTATTAATCGGGAGTAAGTTACTGTGAACAAACAATCACTGGATCATTACAAATTGTATAAAGCTGGCAAATTATGGATAACGGCACTGGTATCAGTAGCAGTTTTCGGAAGCACTGTTCTGAGCCAAAAGGCAAGCGCCAATGATGGTGCCACCACGGCAGCCGTTAAGGCCGGCAACGACAACCAGGTACTGACGAATAATAGTGTTGCGTTGAAGAGTTCAACAGCCACAAACGCGGCAGAAACTACGACGGTAGCTGCGAACAAAGTGGCCACGACACCGGCACAAACGGCAGCGGTTAAGGAAAGCAATCCTGTTTACGAGGGCGAATTACTGGGGAAGGCTGCTGGTTTCCATATTTTTGCGGGGAAAACCTCATCCAAGGCAGATACGAACGGAAACATTGCTACCGGCGAATTAGTAAGTGGACAAGAATTTGGGACCCGGGGTCAGTCCTTTAACCACACTAGCAAGGATACCTATTACATCAGTAAGGTCAGTGGTATTGGTTCCAATGCCTTTCGGACTGGTAATAATGACGTTGTTCTGGGGGACGATACGAACATCACGTTTAACGGGGACCAGGTTTTTATTAATGGCACCCGGATGGACCATCTCAAGAAGAGTGACGTACGGATTATCAAGAACCACATTGATATTGATGGGGAGCTGGCCAAGTTAGCCGACCATGCTGATTATCTTGCAGGGAAAAAACAATCAGACAATGTCGTCCTTAATTTCAGTGACATGAACAACCGGACGATTGATATCAGTAATGTTAAAGAAAAAGTCGTCTTTATTGAACTTCCTAGTGATTTCCTGGAACAGCCGCAGGATATTATTATCAAGGGATTGGATAGTGACACTAAAGATGGGCAAGTTGTCATCATTAATGTGCGGTCGGCCAAGGATACTCTTAATCTGTCAACCAAGACGAGGTTAATTTATGACGACAATACGCAATTATCGCCAAATGAGAGCCATGCAAAGCCCAACCATATTCTGTGGAACTTTGGAAGCGGGGTTAAGACCGTTAATATTTCTAGTGGCTACTTCATGGGGAGCGTGCTCGCCCCGAACGCTGAGTTAAACGTCGACGTAAACGTAGATGGAAACCTAGTGGCCCAAACGGTTAATATCCGTGCTGGTGAATCGCACCGTTGGGACTTGTGGGAGCCTGAGACACCAATATTTCCTCGACCAGTTATTCCACATGGGGAAGAAGAATTCGTAGAACAACCGAAGGATCAGGGAAAGTCAGATGGTGGCAAGAAGACGCCTGGTAAGTCAGGTGATGATAAGCAACCGGTAAAGCCTGATACCGACAAACATCAGGACAGTAATCCAGGTCAACCGACGAGTCCCGCTAAGCACCAGGATAGCCAGCCGGGTAAATCAGACCAGCCAGGTCAACCGACAAGTCCCGCTAAGTCTCAGGATAGTAAGCCGGGTCAACCAACGAGTCCTGCTAAACATCAGGATAGCAAGCCGGATCAACCAGTCCAGCCAACGACTGCGCCAAGCCAGCCAACGAAGCCTGGTCAGGCAAGCAATGTAACGAAACCGACGAGTCCGGTCCAACCAACGTCACCAAACAAGCCGACAGAGCCTGGTAAGACGACGAATGTAACGAAGCCGACAAACCCTGTTCAACCAACGTCACCAAACAGGCCAACGGAGCCTGGTAAGTCAACGACCGTAACGAAGCCAACGAGTCCGGTCCAACCGACGTCGCCAAGCAAGACAACGGAACCGGGTAAGTCAACTAACGTAACGAAGCCAACGAGTCCTGTTCAGCCAACGTCGCCAAGCAAACCAACGGAGCCGGGCAAGACGACAAACGTAACGAAGCCAACGAGCCCCGTTCAGCCAACGTCGCCAAGCAAACCAACGGAACCGGGTAAGACTACTAACGTAACAAAGCCAACGAGTCCTGTTCAGCCAACGTCGCCAAGCAAACCAACGGAACCGGGCAAGACGACGAATGTAACGAAGCCAACGAGTCCGGTCCAACCGACGTCACCAAGTAAACCGACGGAGCCTGGTAAGTCAAGCAATGTGACGAAGCCAACGAGTCCGGTCCAACCGACGTCGCCAAGCAAGACAACGGAACCGGGTAAGTCAACTAACGTAACGAA
>NZ_CANCWN010000011.1:0-58310 GCF_947381485.1 Limosilactobacillus avium
AACGGGCTGCCAAGGCAAACAAATAGTAAATAACTTTATAAACAACTTAAATCCGATTCTTCCTGATAATTTCTTTCATATTCATTCCAAAAAGGAGTATTCCCGACCGCGGGTGGCTCCTTTTTGCGTTTAAAGACTTTCCAATGTAGTAAGACTTGCAAAATCGCCATAAATCAACGAAAATAAAACTAATTATTTCTTGCAGAAAGAAAAGGAATTACTATGAGTAATGAACCAGATTTAACTAAATTAAATATTGTATTTAACGGGCAAAAAACGCCCCCATTAAAAATTAACCAGCTATTTGACTCCCGGCGGTTCAACCACTTCACGGCAATCACGGGCCACGTAGAAGCTGACTTTGTCAACCAGTACCTCAGCAAGTTTATCCAGGCCGAGGTCGTGATCGGTGCCCAAGAGAACACACGTGGCAAGAGTGCCGAGGAAGTCATCACCAAGGTGGCCTTGACAGATGCGCTGCTGGCCGTGGCTAACAAGAAGCCCGCAAAGCTTTTTGAGGCGCTGAGCAGTAGTAACCAGGCCAACATTTTAAACGGCCTCTTCCAATTTGAATATGCTCCTGTCCAGGCGATCTACTCCCGTTTTTACCTATTAAGCAATCCGGATACTGGTGACACACGGGTTATCCTCGGGAGCATCGATTTAGATCAGGCCTCATTCGACGATAAGCATAACCAGTACAGCGAAATCCTAATTTTTGACAATGATAAGCGCCTGTTTGAAAACTTGATGAACCACTTTAAACATGACGTTAAGCCGGTCTTACGGCCATACTTCTCTGACAACCTTTTGCAGGCGGCCCAGAAGCAGCTTGACGAGAGTGCTAAGGATAAGAGTGCTGGCAGTAGTGTCGTTATTTTGGATAATGATACAACGGACGCAATTGCCGCAGCAGACATGACGGACATCATTAGCCACGACGTCCAGCAGCAAATGGACACTGACATCATCCCCCATGACACCACGATTGCCATGCGGAACGTGACAATGGACCGTTCCCAGGTTAAGGAGGCAATCGAACGGGACACTAAGCAGCACGATACTGTTTACACCCTTCAGAAGACTTCCGTTTCACCACGGGCCGCAAAGCCAAAGATCAAGAGCCGTGAGAAGATATATGAGCAGGTGAAGGAGGCCCTGGTCAGCGGGATGTCGCCACAACAGCGGTCTGCCGAGAAGAAGTACACAACCTTCCTGTATGACCGCCCAATGGAACGTAACCTGGTCAATAATAATAGTGGCCTCTACGTTCCCAACGATGCGGGTACCCACCCGATTCCGTTCGGTAAGCTGGCAACAATTAGCCAGATCCGTGAAAGCCTCAAGAGCATTGACGACGTGATGAAGGGCTACCAAAAGTACGTGATTGATTACAATGACGACTATGGCAAACGCTTCTATGAGGCAATCCTTTACTGTTTTACCGCCCCATTCCTGTGGGAAATCCGGACTAAGGCCAGTCTCAACCCAGAAGATGGTAATGATGTTCCAAACTTCCTGATCTTGGGTGCAACGGCCGGGTCAGGGAAGTCGACCTTACTGAGAATTATCAACCAGTTGACCTGGAATACCGACCGCTCCCTGATTGACTTTGGGACGATCTATCCAGAGGAAACCACCCAGAAGAAGAACAAGACGGTCGAAGCAATTGAGCACTACGTGAAGGAGGGGAGTTCGTACCCCGTCCTCCTCGACGAGATTGAACCCTACTTCTTCCAGCAGGACCAGTACAGTCGGCACCTGGTGGTTGATACGATGAACGAACTCATCAACCATCCCCAAGCAGTCGCTCCCCTGATTGGAACGACAAACTACGACTCTGGGTTCACGATGCTGCGGGAAACGGCCCGCCGGACCTATTACCTGCAAATCGATAAGGTGATTGATGACCGGCTGAAGGGCGAGGCCAACCGTTATATCTATAATGTTCGTCAGACCCTTAACAACACCTTGTTCAAGGATTTCGTGATGCGGATGGCAAACTTACTTGAAGATGACGATACTGCCTGGCGGATGTTTGACCAGAAGACGGGACGCCTGGACTTCCTAGCAAATACCCGGAAGATCTTCAAGTCATACTACGAAATGGCGGGAATTGAAATTCCACCTTACTTTGCCGATACCATCTGTGATGACTTCAAGGAAAGTTCCCGGAACACCTGGGCTAAGCTCTACCTTACCCAGGAAGATGACTTTAAATACCGCAAGGAAGACGACAGTCTCCTCTTCGATATTTCCAAGCTGAATACCTTCAACGGCTTTACCGCTGACAGTATTGAGAAGTACCGGAACGCTTTGCCAATTGAGCTCTGTGTTGACGGCATTAATGGTAAGCGGGGGAAGTTTGTCGAGATTAAGGCACCAGACTTCTTCAAGTGGATTGGTGAACACAACCCTTACGAGGAAGAAGAACAGGCTCAAGAAGATAAAAAAGAAAAGACTGCTGAGAAGCCCGTAAAGAAGCCGAAAAAGAAGAAGGGCTTCTGGGCCCGGTTATTTGGCTAGGACGGTAGCCGTTGGTGAGTTTATTTAGGTTTTCAGGGGATGACCACGATGAAGAAATTATTGAAGATCTTGTTGGGTCTCCTAGTTGGGATTGTTATTATTGGTGCCGGAATTCAGACCTATCTTTTAAGGGGAACAAGGGGGGTTCCGCTAACCAAGGCGGCGTACCGGTCCGATGTTCACTACTCTTCAACCCCCACCATCCTTATTCCTGGCTGGGGCGGCAACACGGTGACTTACCAGAAACTGATTAATTACTATCAAAAGCGCCACATCGCGCAGAAGACCCTTACCGTCTGGATTTCACCATGGGGAAACATCCGGGTCGCTGGCCACCTAAATAAGGGAGATAAGAATGCCCTGATCCAGGTCTTATACGACTGGAACTACGATTCAACATTCCATCCCCAGGTAAAGCAGCTTTCCAAGGCACTAACTTACTTGCATGACCACTATCACCTTGACCGGGCGAACGTGATTGCCCATTCGTACGGCGGAACGGAATTTATGCATGCCTACCTAAGTTCTCCCCAGCTGCAAAAGCACCTGCAGTTGAACAAGGTCGTCTTTTTAGGGGTACCAGTGGAGGAAAGTCTTTCGTCACGGCTGAACTACCACTACCATTTGATCAAGCATTCGCGGGATAAGAACTTTATCTGCCTGCGCAAACAAGCAAAGGAGTGGCAGCCAACCGGGAAGTTAACAATCTATAATTTCATGGGGACTAAGCCCGGGAGTACCCGTACCGACGGCGAAGTACCATTAATCCAGTCGGAAATGCTGAAGTCCTTAGTTAAAGACCACCCGACGATTCAGTACCATCAAAAGGTTTATTCCCAGACCACCCACCGTCAACTGCATGACCGGAAGGTGATTCTTAACCGAATTGCCGACGAATTATGGATGAAGGAGTAAAAGATGAAAAAAGAACATGGTCAGGTAACCGGGGTAATTTGGCGGGGCCCCGCTGATCTAGCAACCTACCAAAAGCTCCGTCAATACGCCCTTAAGAAGGGAATTAGCGTTTCGGCTGCAGCTAAGTTGATTATTAGTCAAACGTTGAACGCAATTGAAAAGTAACTTTAGTAAAGAGAGGATATTGTAAGAGATGACAAAGAGCAAGACTGTTTACTTTTGTGCCGGCTGGTTTACTGATAAGCAGAACAAAGCTTACCAGGACGCCATGGCCGCTATCAAGAAGAACCCAACCATTGATCTGGAGAACTCCTATGTTCCTTTGCAGCACCAGTACAAGGGGCTGCGGGTGGATGAACACCCTGAACTGTTGAAGGACCGGGAGTGGGCAACGGCGACTTACAATGGCGACCGGGTCGGTGTCGCAACGTCTGACATGCTGCTTGCTGTCTATATTCCGGAAGAGGAAGACATCGGCATGGGGGTTGAGCTTGGCATGGCCCAGGCACTTGGTAAGTACATTACGGTCGTCATTCCTGATGAAGACTACGGCAAGCCAATCAACCTAATGAGCTGGGGGATTGCTGACAACTTCATTAAGATGTCAGAATTAGTAGACTATGACTTTAATAAACCAGGCTTCGACTTTTACGCGGGAGCAGTATATTAATAGATATGAGCGGGGAACGATCCCCGCTTTTTTGTTGATCCCTTAATTATAGATATTTTTGTATAATAAGTAATAATACTAATTGACACTGTCGTGGACAACGCTTACAATGTAAGCAGGTGATAGATGAAGAAGGGAGGTAGCTCACCCACAATTCTAGGGGTTGAGCGTTGAATTATGGATAACCAACCACGCGTGTGCATTTTTTCATCATGTCTAGTTGATTTACTTTTTCCAAATGTTGGTAAGGCAATGGTACAGGTTTTGGAACGACTGGGGTGTAAGACCTTTCTGCCAGAAAAGCAGGTTTGTTGCGGTCAGCCAACTTATAACAGTGGTTATGCTAAGGGGTCGTTAAAGACATTCAAAAACGAGATTGATGCCCTCTTAAGCATTGATGCCGACTATATCGTGGGGCCAACAGGTTCTTGTGTCTTCATGATTAAGGAGTATGCCGGGATCTTAGCAGATGACCCGGTCTACGGTCCCCGGGCGAAGAAGCTGGCAGATAAGATTTACGAATTTAGTCAATTTATTTATCGGGTGCTCGGCGTTATTGACTGTGGGGCGGAGTTAAATGCCACCATCACGGTCCACCGTTCCTGTCACATGACCCGCTTACTTGGTGAACGAACAGCACCGTTTGTCCTCTTGGACCATGTCAAGGGAATTAAGCGGGTTCCTCTGCACAACGTTCAACTATGCTGCGGCTTCGGGGGAACGTTCTCGGCTAAGGAGCCGGAATTGTCAACCGCGATGGTCCAAGACAAGGTTAAGAACATCATGGATACGAAGGCCGATATCCTTGTGGGAATGGAAACTTCGTGCCTAATGAATATTGCTGGCTACATGAACCGGCATGGTGACCACATTAAGGTGATGCATATCGCAGAAGTGCTTAACCACGATGTTGACCCAAGTCGGATCAAGTACATCAAAGATACTAACGAACCAGTAGTTCCAGCCAATGGGGAAGGAGTGTTTTAGACGATGGGAATTTCAACAAGTGATAAGCCGTTCATAACCCGGGTTAAGGATGCCGAAGCCGACCACTTCATGCGGGCAGCCGTTGCCAAGGCCCAGGATGCACAGTTCGTCAAGCGGACGCAGGCCCGGCGTGAACTTGGCAACTGGAACGAGTGGCGTGATTTAGCCGAACAGATTCGTCAACACGTCTTAAAATACCTGCCGGACTACCTGGAAGAGTTTGCTGACAATGTCGAAAAGCAGGGTGGCCACGTTTTCTTTGCCAAGGATGAAGATGAAGCTCATAACTTTATCAAGGAATTGGCGATTGCCAAGAAGGCAAAGAACATCGTCAAGTCTAAGTCAATGGTCACTACCGAAATTGATCTTGATAAGATGTTGCTTTCAATTCCGGGCGCTAACCTGTTAGAGAGTGACCTCGCTGAATTCATTCTCCAGGAGGATAACTGGGATGAGCCAACTCACATTGTCTTCCCCACCCTCCACAAAAACCGGGACCAGATTCAAAAGGAGTTCCAAAAGCTTGGCTATGATGGTGATGACGATCCCCAACATGAAGCCCGCTTTGTCCGGGGCTACCTCCGAAAGTACTTTATGAAGGCCGACTTTGGAATCACCGGGTGCAACTTTGCTATTGCCGATAACGGAATGATTAACCTGGATACCAACGAAGGTAACGCCGACATCACGATGGCCATTCCTAAAACCCAAGTGGTTGTAATGGGGATGGAGCGAATCGTCCCAAGTATGAAGGAAGCAGAAGTTCTCGACAACATGCTGGCCCGCAGTGCCGTAGGACAAAAGCTCACTACCTACTGTACCTTCACCGGTCGGAAGAAGGACGGCGAAGTTGATGGCCCAGATGATTTCTGGGTTGTAATTGTCGACGACGGTCGTTCCAAGGCACTGGGAACTGAATTTGAACCAATCCTTCAGTGTATTCGTTGTGGAGCCTGCATGAACGTTTGCCCAGTTTACCGTCAAGTTGGTGGGAAGGGCTATGGATCGATTTACCCTGGTCCGTTAGGAGAAGTCCTTTCTCCAATCTTGGGAGGTTATGAGAAGTTTAAGGACCTTCCTTATGCTTGTTCCCTTTGCGCAGCCTGCACCGAGACTTGTCCGGTGAAGATCCCGCTCCAGCACCTAATCCGTGAGCACCGGATCGTTGAGATGGATGGCAAGCACATGGATCACAGCATGACCAACCTGATCCTAAATATGGTTGGTAAGGGAACCCAATCCCCATTCCTATTCGGTTCTGCCATGAAGATGGCCCATCCCGCAAGCAACATGTTCTCACAAACGGAACAGCCCGGGGCCGTTGAGGGCATGTATGATGAAGGCAAGATTGACTACGTACCAAAGACTGTGCCAAAGTTGATTCATGGTTGGATTGATACGCGGGACGTCCCGCAGCCGGTTAAGGCAAAGGAGAACTTCCGGCATTGGTTTAAAGACCATAAACCAGAAGAGACGGCACCGGTAGTAAAAAAGGAAGGGGGTCATGCTAATGACTAGTCTGCTTGACCAAGCAAATAATAAGGATAATCGTGAACAGTTCTTGAACCGGATTGCAAAGGCCGCTGGCCGGCCGCGTCATGCACTGAAGGACCACCCGTTTAAGCCCCTCAACACCCTTTCTGATGACTTATTAGCGGACAAGAGTCCGGAAGAACTGCTTAACATTGCTATTAAGAACAGTGAATCGGTAAATGCCCAGCTGGTATTAAAACCGGCCGCCCAACTAGCTGATTTTCTTACCACGTATGCTAAGCAGGAAAAGATTAGTCACCTTTTGCTGCCAAACAATACCCCAGAAGAATGGAAAAAGTATGGGCTGACGGAATGGAGCAAGAATCCAGGCGTTGAAAATGTCGCTGTCTGGTCAGATAAACTGAGTCGGCAGGAAAATGAAGAGAACGCCAACCAGGCTGACCTGGCCGTGGGAATGGGTGATTATCTAATTGCTTCCACCGGAACCGTAACAGTAGTTAACCGGCCAGCCCAGGGGCGGGGCTTCGATTACCTTCCAACCCGGTTGCTTTTAATTGTGCCAAAGAGTGGCCTCGTTAAGTCCACACGGGAGGCGGTTAACAAGTATAATGAGCAAACCGCCAATGGCCTGTCGACATCTACGTTTAATTTTATTTCGGGCCCTTCCAATTCGGGTGATATTGAAATGGAATTAGTCGTGGGAGTCCATGGTCCCGTTGAATGTACCTACCTTGTTGTTGAAGATCGGTAAAACAAAATCCCCGGTACCTGTATAATGGATACCAGGGATTTTATTTTGCCCAAATGGAGGAAAAATTAATGTCAAGAACTAATAATCACTCTGAAAAAGATGTAAACCAGCTCTTCTCACGGATTGCTGGGCGTTATGATTTGATGAACAACGTAATTAGCTTGGGAACCCAGGAACTCTGGCGGAAAAAGCTCTTTCAACAATTAAAGGTTAACCCAGGAGCAGACTGTTTGGACCTGTGTTGCGGAACCGGTGACTTAACGATTGAACTGGCGCGGCGGTCAGGGCCGAGTGGCCGGGTAATCGGTCTTGACTTTAACGCTGCCATGCTGGCAATTGCGGATAAGAAGATCCGCCAATTAGACCTCAGCAAGGACATTGAACTGGTCCAGGCCGATGCCATGCACCTGCCATTCCCCGATAACTCCTTCTCAGTAGTGACAATTGGCTTTGGCCTGCGTAATGTTCCGGATGCGGACCAGGTATTAAGGGAGAGTTACCGGGTACTCAAAAAGGGGGGCCAATTTGCCTGCCTCGAGATGTCCCAGCCAACTAATCCTCTTGTAAAGGCTGGCTGGCGGGCATACTTCAGGTTCTTCCCTTGGCTCGCCCAGTTGGCAGGAGCCAGTCGTAAGGACTACCGCTACCTCAAGCAAACGGCCCAGGAGTTTGTATCCGCTAAGCAACTGCTTGCTATGATGGAGGCGGCTGGCTTCAAGGATTGCACCTATTCGCCGCTTAACCTGGGGGCTGCTGCCTTACATATCGGTTATAAGTGAAAGAGATGTTCGATTGCTTCCAACAATCCAGCATGATTATTATCGAACGCGGTGACCTGGTCAGCAACCGCTAGGAGGTCCGGGGTGGCGTTCTTCATTGCTATGCCGCACCCGGCCGCCCGGACCATCTCAATATCGTTTGAGGTGTCCCCAAACGCGGCCACTTCCTGGAGCGAGCCGCCAGTTTGTTTTACAAATTTTTCTAAGCCAGCGGCCTTGTTTACGCCGGCAGGGAGGATGTCGATCCCAAACGCCCCACTGTAGGTGGCGTTAACCTGTGGGAAGGCCCGGTTAATTTTTCGAACAATACTGTTAATCTTTTCCAGACGGGGCCGCTGTTTAAACCAGCTGACGTTGAAATTATAGATGGGCTCCGTAACGTCGGCTAACTGGTGGAAGTATGCATGATGGGGATAAAAGGGGACCGGGACCTTAACGTATTGGTCAGCAATGTACGTTTGGCTAGCTCCCGAAACCGACAGCAGATCTGGGGTCGGAATGGTACCAATGAACCTGAGTAATTCCTTAAGAACAGGGCGCTGGTGGGGATAATCACTGGTCTCCTGACCATTGACGAAGATCCGCCCACCATTTTCAGCCACGAAGTTATTCACTTTTCCCTTGAACATGGTCAGTAAGGCATCTAAACTGTTTCCGCTGGCGATAACGAAGGTGATGCCGCGCTGCTGAAGGGCAGTAATATCTTTAACTAGTCGTTGTTCGTCGTAGTGATCATGATCGTCTAACAGGGTCCCATCAACATCCACGGCAATGTATTTAATCTTCATCATTAGTCCTCCTTATTAGGTTGATTATAACAGGGGAGGCACTTGTTTGCTTTATCTTTTGAAGTGGGGTGCTATAATTAAACTGTTGAGCGCCCTTAGTGTAACGGATAGCACATGAGATTTCGGTCCTCATAATCCGAGTTCGAGTCTCGGGGGGCGCATTTTTTAAGAATTGTGAAGAGTCTTGTGAAATCGTAGAACCGCTGTAAACGCCGTAATGACGGTGCTTTGCAGCGTTTTTTTATTTTATAAGAATTTGATATATTAAAATTCTAATTCCCAGAGTAAAAATCATCAGGCAGGTTATAATATGCTTTTCCTTTATCATTAAACCTACCATCTGGACCAATCAAGCCGTTTTCTTGGTCAAATTGTTCTTCATCGATTTGCCGTTGTACCCACGCATCAGGAGTTCCATCTGGATTAGATCCTGCAGCATGATCTTGCCCAGGTAAAAGAGGATTTCCATTAGGATCATAGCCGTGTACCCGATTATTTTCCTCCTGGGATTTACCAGAGGCGTGTGAAATCTTTGTTGACGAACCATTAGTTTCACTTTGAACGCCTTGATGGCTACTGGTACTGCTCTTCTTATTTGCTTTTTTTCTGTGAATGGACTTTTTCAGACGACTATTTGCTTTAATGAGGCTACTTTCTTCACGTGATTCCGAATTAGTCTTCTGAGACTGTGCTGGTGATTGACATGCCGTAAGCATTGTTAAAGCAAGAGACGCTATCATTAAAGAATGTATTTTCTTCATTCAATTTCTCCTAAAACTATTGACTGTTTTCACTTGATTGAAAGATTTGTTGTTGATGAACTAATGAGTGACCAGGACGTTGATATTGGCGCTGTATAAATGCGGATCGGTACAAAATCTTCATTAAATCCGCTCTGAATTCTGTTTAATTATTCGGTTGTTTTATAATGATGCCGAAAGTTTTTACCGATAATGTGATCTGGATTGTCTTTATTGTGAACAATTGAGCCATAATTCTTAGTTACAGCAGAAGAAATTAGTATAAGCTATTTTTTATTGAGCTTCTTGTCCATCTGTACCACCACTTGTAGCGTTAATATTGTCATTAACATTATAGCTTCCATAATCAGTAGAATTGCTTGGTGAACTAGATGGTTGTTGAATTAAATGCCATTCATACAGCCCGGGTGCGTACATAAAATCCTCATTGCTGCCGTAAGCAGTATGATGTGCCCAATATTGCTGTTCTTCTGGAGATGAATTGTCCCACCACTCTGGATCATAGTCATGCATTGCTTTAGCCGCTTGCTCTTCTTTAGAATCCTTTGCAGTACTTTTGCTCGAAGATGCCTTTGTCCCCGTTTTAACAACAGGAACACTTTTTGCGGACTGACTATCTTGACTTGCTTTGTTTTCTTTGCGCTTATGTTTACTGCTTTTCTTAGCTTTTAACCTTGAGTTCTCAGCTTTAAGTTTACTTATTTTTGAAGACTCCGAGTCTTCCTTTTGCTGATTGCGATTACCACATCCGGATAACGTACCACATAATAAGATAGAGACACAGATTAAAGATATCTTTTTCATTTTCTTTCTCCTCCAGATTTTCTTTCTTTTCGGAATATATTTTTGAATCTTCCAATAATTCTTTAGCTCGTTCAACTTCATCAGCCTGTGCTTGTGCCGCTCCTTGTACTAGGGCTTGTGCATCAGTCGTAAGCGTAGCAAGCTTATAGTTGTTTTGATTGCCGATAACTTTTAACAACGTCTTATTATTTAAACCACGCGAGGACTTTATATAATAAGGGGCACTATTAATAGTTTCTGCGACTTCATTTTCGCATTTAACGTCATTTGCATCTGCAAAGTAAATCTGAAATTCACCTTTTTCAGTATCTAAAGGAACCGTTCCATCACATTTACCTCCTCTAAAGTCGATGAAATAAGGGCCTTGAAAAAGAATGATGATGCCGTGTCCTGATGAAACATTCGGTGTGGATAGTTTGGTGAGAATAAGAGGGTGCGTTGTATAAATTTGTAACGCTGACAAATTATGTTCAATTTTCTTCTTAAATTCATCACTAATTTTCCCCAGGCCAATTTCTTCTCTTGAACAGCCTTATCAAACTCTTCAAAGTTCATAATAATCTTCCCAATAGCTTTTACCGTCAATCACGTTTGGACTTACTATAATTAGTAGCTTGCAATAACTTCTTTTACAATGTTTTCGTTACGCACAGGAGTGTTGTTCTGCCTCATAAATTCCAAGTATTTTACCGAGTATGACTCATTCCCCATGTAATCGAGATAAAAGTTGAATATAGGTAGTTAATCATGAAACGGTTAGCCATGTATTCCATTTTTAACTTCATAACCACTATTCTATTGTATAAGCCCTTCTCATCACAATATGACCCAGTTCGTGAAGAATAACCGTTTTACTTTGCTAAGTATTAATTCCTTATTTACATATAGCTCTGGAAATGAGACATGTCCAGGTGCATCAGCTTGCTAAAGAATTATTGCATTTAATTTTTTAGCAAGCTCTGTTATTTTGTCATTGGCGACCACCAACTACTCCTTATTTTTAAGATAGCTAACCAGTAAGTCTTTCATAACCTTTTTGTCATGGTCGGTGACCGGCTTTCCATTGAATGACGTAATTGGGTCTAAAGCCTTGTCTATCGTCATAACATCTAACTTTTGAGATGTCGGCTTACTATTTGACGTAAGAAGTTTCTCAGGCTTTACATCTAAGACTTTTGATATCTTCCTAAGGGTCTCCATCGTTGGCTCAGTTTTCCCATTATATTGGTAAATGAGATTTCGACTGAGGCCAGCCTTCTTTGCAACTTCTTGCAATGAAAGTCCCTTACTTTTAGAAATTTTTTTTATGTTATCAAATGCTGTCATATAAAGAATTCTCCTGTACTATGGCGGCGATAATCACAGATTTTCCTGTAAAAATGTCGTTATTTACAATAAATTTATTTTTACAATGCCGTTAAATTACTTTGATACAAATGAAAAAGCTAAGCCATAGATATCTGGTAGACACATAATGATTTGCTTTTTCCTTTGTCGCATTTTTATTTTATAGTTGTTCTGTAAATAATACAATTTATTATAGGAAAAATTACAGAAAAGAGGTGCACTTTTTGTCTAAAAAACAGGAACTGAATAAATTAATAGTAAAATTGAAACTGCAATTAAGATAAAGTGATTGGAACGAAAGATGCGACAGAATAAAGATGCTGATCTGCCCACGATTTCTCTGCAATTGATTAACCGAACTATCAAGGGCCAGAACGTTCCCAATTCGTTACTAAATCTACCGTGTCCTAAGCATGAGTCAGTAAGTGATTTTTAAGAATAAAATAGAACCGCTGTCTAGTGATTTAACTAAGCTCATTACTGCAATTAACACATATTAGTCAATTGGTGGTCACGTAATCTTTGAAATTTATCGGCGACTTAATTTGATAAAATA
Organism: Limosilactobacillus avium; assembly: GCF_947381485.1. NCBI lineage: Bacteria > Bacillati > Bacillota > Bacilli > Lactobacillales > Lactobacillaceae > Limosilactobacillus > Limosilactobacillus avium. The sequence goes on from NZ_CANCWN010000011.1 coordinate 12,379, forward strand.
AAGCAACCTTTTTATGAAATTTCAGCAAGCTCGATCTATTTTGCTCCCGGTACTAATCTTTTCTGCCTAATTCCCCAAGAAGAGGATGAATTATGCTAAACTATTGAAGTTAAAGGGAGGGGTATTTTAATGAGTATTGACCTAACGCAAATCAAGAAACAGGCCAAGCAAGGCCTTACTGAGCTGCTCAACCAGGCCCACCTCCAGCAAGGGGATGTCCTCGCAGTGGGCTTGAGTACGAGTGAGGTGCGCGCCGAACGAATTGGTGAAGCCCCAAGTATGGAAATTGGCCGGGCCATCATCAAAACAATCATTGAAACCCTGCGACCGTTAGGCATTCACCTTGCTGTTCAGGGCTGCCAGCACCTGAACCGCGCCCTCGTTGTCGAACGGGCCGTTGCCAAGGAACGCGGGCTCGAAATCGTGATGGTGTACCCGCAGATTCATGCTGGTGGTGCGGGACAAATTGCGGCTTTTGAAAATATGGACGACCCAGTCGAAGTCGAGCACATTCAGGCCGAGGCGGGGATGGACATTGGTGATACGTCCATTGGGATGCAGGTCAAGTTTGTTCAGGTTCCGGTCAGAACCTCAATTAAGGAAATTGGCAATGCTCACACAACCTACCTGCGTTCTCGTCCAAAATATATTGGGGGACCACGAGCAAAATATGAGTGGGATCCCTTCAACAAGAAAAGTTTTGCTAATAACTAGAACTTTTCTTGAATAATTCGTGATAAAATAGAAAAAGATATCTTAAAAATGAATGGTGTTATATAAAAATGAATACAATGAATATCCTAATAATAATTGCGGTTGTCGTCGTAATTATTTTATTGTTTGAGTTCCTACGGCAAGTTCATAATATCCGCAACGGGCGGAATAACGTTAGTAGCGGAAGAGTATTTTTGAACCGGTTCTTGGTTCTGGTCCTGTTAGTAAGCCTGGTTGGTATGGGTGTCTCCGCATATGCGGACCACCACCAAGCGAAAACGGAAGAAGCAACTCCTGCTCCAGCAAAGACCGTTTCTAGTTCTACTCAAGATGACCAGATTATGCTTGACTTTGACAATAAGGTTAGTCTCAACGATAACAATGAGGCCAAGGTCAAGATTAAGGTCTCCCCGGACACCAAAGTTGTTATTCGGGGTAAGCGGACCGACACCAAGTACGCTGAGTTTAAATCTTCAAAGAGTGATGGTACCTTTACGAAGACCGTTACCCTTGATTACTCCGGTGATTACAAAGTGATTGCGACCCGCGGAGACAAGAAGGTCGTCAAGCACTTGACTGTTGAGGACAGCGACTCAGACAGCTCATCGTCGTCTTCTTCTGAGTCATCATCATCTTCTTCCAGCTCTGCAAGCAGTCACAGTTCTTCGACAAGCTCAACGAGCAGCCATAGTAGTAATAACAACAACAGTTCTGCCAATAACTCGACTGGTTCATCAAACAGTTCTAACCGGGCACAAAGCAGTAACGCGGGGGCAAATTACTACCGGCCATCACGGCCAGCAAGTTCGAATAACTACCGGCCAAGCGCACCTGCACAGCAGCCAAATTACTCAGTTAACACTACCGTTGGCGAATAAGCTTATATAATAAAAGTCACCTATCAGTTAATAGGTGGCTTTTTTGTATGAATAAAAAAGAGGCCGACATCAAAGAGGGATGATGTCGACCAGGTGAGATAGGGAAGTCTCACACTAAGTAACACTCAAATGGTTTCTAGGAAAGAGCATTATTTAGATTCTGGGGGAGTTAAGTAGTAAATCCATAAACTACCCTAACACACTTATTATATGATTATTAAAATAAAAGTAAAATTATTTCATTAAATAATATTAAAACCTTTTAAAAGCCGTAAATACAGTATTTTCTCAATGAACTATCGATAAACAAATTGTAAATAATGTCTTACATTCGCCAATCATTTTGCAATCTAGTAGAATAAGAGGGGAATATAAATGGGAGGATCCACGATGCTGACAATATATGATTTCAATAAGCAGCAGATGCTTAACCAACCCGACTTCTTTTCACTGCTGGATGGTTACGATTACTTTGAAGGGGTGTCTTTCGTAAGTAGCTTTAAGATTATTGATCGGGAGCTATTGTCCCGGTTTAAACAAGTTAACCTAATCTTGGGCCTGGAAGATCAGCAGACCAGTCAAGCGATGAACCAATTCTTTAATATCAGTCAACGTGCGAAGGCGTTAGCAAACACCAGTGATAATTTCATTAACCGCCTGGCGGACCAGCCCCTCCATCTTATGTTTACTAAGGGGCCGCTCTTTCACAGCAAGTACTTCATCCTTCGCCAGGAGGGACCACTTCCGCTTATTTAACGGATCAATGAATTTAACGAGGCGGGCAACGAGTTCCAACCACGAATTAATGTGGATGTATTCCGGGGCAACTGACAATCCATTATATCAAGCTCACCATCTGAAGCCGGCTGGCTGGAAATGGACCAGCAGAAGTACAACTTCGAAATTTTGGTCAACAATACGAACGACCATATTTACCGTTACGTCACCCATGAATTAAATGACCGACTGAATAACCTTTCCGGGATCGACGAAAGTAACCTGATAGACGACTATCTAAGCCAAACGAAGGCCATCGTAAAAGACCTGCTTACTCATTTCAACCTAGAAGGGGAGCTCGCAGACATTATCGACGAGAACTACAACTACAAGGTTGATCGTAACCGAATCACCTGGAAGATGCTGATTAGAGATGATGGCTTCCAGCACGTTGCCTTTACATCAGGGGACGATCGTCAGTTTACGGTCTCCAAGGCTATCTTCAACAATCTGAAGGGGAGTGCCTACGAAAATATTAACCAAACCCTCGATAACTATTTCAATATGTTCCCCCGGGAATTAGGAATTGCTATCTACCAGTATGATAATGGGATGATTTTAAATATTGATAAGTTTGACCACTACATTGGTGAACCCCTTATCCGCAACTATTACAACAAGGTTCATAAGAGTGAACGCCAAGATGACCAACTAGTGGAGATGCTCAAGCTCCAGAAAAAGCGCGATGAGCAGAACGCCCAGGTTATTCAGGACCAGACGAAAATTATGAACCAAATGATGAAACAGATGAAGAACCAACAATATACAAAGAAGAAGGGGCTGTTCTCGCGGTTATTCCGGAAATGAATTCAGGAAAATTAGGTAGACTAAAACTAATGTGATCTTAGGTAACAACGTCACTTGGCCGACTTTCAAAAGGAGTTATTATCATGGCCGTCAACCTTATTTATACCGCGAAGAGCGGTAATCAAACCTACTGGACCACTAACAATAGTTTCTCGCGAAAAGACCTTGCCCGCCAGGAATGGCCGGAGCAGCCAGCATTGGAACAGGACGTCTTAGAGCTAATGAGAAAGTTTCCGACGGTCTTTAGGAACCGCCGCCGCGAGCGATTAGCTGCTTTTGACCTTGAAAGAGGGACAATTAGGCCGTTAAAGCTGAGGATTGAACAGTCACAAAAGGACAAATTACCGCAGATTTACCCAATTTCGTTAGCTGATAATAAGGTTTTTGCAATCGCAATTGATAATGCTTCATGTCGGTTTTTCTACAACAGCAGTGGCCGGGACGGATCACTCGTCAGCACCCTCAACCAGACTGTTAAACGGTGGAACGACCAACGAAAGGCGGAGGTGACGGCCGCTAATGTTCAAAATAACCAGCGACTATGGAAAAAATACCCTGCCTTAGATTCCACCCAACTTACGGTGATTGACTTGAGTACCGGGCTCACCGTTTGGCCACGCGATATTGATCACGGGGCCAATCCAAAAGTAGCTGATTTTGATACCAAGCTGGTGATGCGTCTCCATACGCAGCTCTCTGATCACTTTGATCCGGCGGTAAATAATTTGCCAGTCAGTCGGCAACTATGTAGTGACCCCTTACCTGTGGTCGATTTTACTGAATATAATGCGCAGAAGGTCTTTGATGCTTTGTCCTATCTTGCATTGGCACTAACTCAGAAGGAGCAAGTTAACCAGTTGTTGGCCCAATACGACGGTGATATTCTTCAAGACTATCTCCATACAGTGGAAATGGTTGATGTCAGTCAGTTGGACACCGAAAAATTTGCGGAGCACTTGCACCAAGTCCGGCTAAAGCGCCGTCAGGTCAAGGACCTTGCTATTATGTTAGCGGCACTCGCCGACAATTTTGCCCCCGAGAAGATTCTCAAGGCTCTGTGGGGGAACCCGTCACTAAAGAACCAGTATTATATCCGCAACCAGGAGGTCGGGGATGAACTTTTAGAAATGATCCAGAATTAACATTTAGGAGGATTTTGATGCGATTTTTACATACGGCAGATTGGCACATTGGTAAAACCCTCAACGGCTTTAGCTTACTGGATGACCAGCGTGAACTTTTCAAGCAAATTGAGGGCGTAGCAAAGGCAGAACAGGTTGATGCCATTGTCATTGCTGGGGACCTGTATGATTCGAGCATCCCCAACGAGTCAGCCGTTCGTGTTTTAAACAACATGCTTAAGCAGCTCAACCTCACTGATAAATTTCCGGTCCTGGCAATCAGTGGGAACCATGATTCGGCCCCCCGCCTGAGTACGGGAGCCGACTGGTTTTCATTCCAGAACTTCTTCTTACAGACTAGCCTTGAAGGAGCCTTTAACCCGGTAGTCCTGGGAAATACCCAGTTCTTCCTTCTCCCCTTCTTTGGCATCCAAACAGTTCGCAATTATTTCAACGATCCGAAGATTAAGAATGTTGACCTGGCAATGCAGCGAATCGTGGCTGAAATGAAGAAGGCGTTTGCCCCAGATAAGAAGCATGTGCTCGTTGCCCATTTCTTTGCCGCCGGGAGTAAAAGAACAGCGGATTCGGAAACGTTAATTGAGGTTGGGGGGCTTAGTCCAGTTTCGACGGAAACACTGGCACCATTTGATTACGTTGCCCTGGGCCACCTTCACAATAAAAACGCCCTCCATGATGGGCGAATCAAGTATAGCGGTTCACCGATGAAGTTTTCCGTCTCGGAGGCTAAGCAGGAGAAGGGGATGTGGTTAGTGGATACTGAACCCTTCCAGGTCAAGTGGATCCCCCTAAAGCCAGTCCACGATATCCACCTCTTGAAGGGAAGCTTTGCTGATCTTGTTAAAGATGCTGCACAGCAACCGACTGACGATTTCTATGACATTGAATTGACTGATAAGGGAAGAATTCCCGACGTACTTAACCGCTTGCGAGCTTATTATCCTAAGATAGTGGCCCTTCACCGGACTGTTTTCGCACAAATGATCCGTAACCAGGCCAACGCCAAGCGGGCTCAAGCGGCGCCTTTAGACCTTTTAACCGACTTCTATAGCGAAACAACCGGGGACCAGCTATCACCGACCCAATTAAGGGTGGCTAAGTCAACATTAAGTGAAATTGAAGGGAGGAAGTAGGATGCGACCAGAGAATATCATTCTTGACTACTTTGGGCCATATAAGCATGAAGCAATTGACTTTACCCAGTTCTATGACCGCCCCCTTTTTCTTGTCGCCGGAAACACTGGAGCGGGGAAGACGACAATCTTTGATGCTATGTGCTACGCCCTTTTTGGCCAAACAACAAACGATCGTGACCGCTCCGCAACGGACCTGCGTTCCGACTTTGCTCCCGCCGATCAGGAAACCAAGGTATCGTTCACCTTCAACCACCAGGGGACAAGTTATCGGATAACCCGGCGCCCCAAACAGGTTCTTCAAGGCAAGCGGGGGAAATTGATCCAGCACAATCAGGCCGTTAGCCTCATCTACCCGCTAAACTCTTCTGCACCCCACGAGCTAACTAAGGTAAAGGATGTTGATTCTTTTATCGTGGACCTTCTCAACATGACTAAGGACCAGTTTAAGCAGATTGTCCTCTTACCCCAGGGCAAGTTCCGTCAATTCTTAGACTCCAATAGTAATGATAAGGAAGCACTCTTGCGGGACCTCTTCGGGACCAGTCTATACGCTAAATGGTCTGACCAGCTCAAGGGCCAACTCAGGGGCCAGAAAAACAACTGGGAAAAGCAGCGAACACAAATCCAGTCGGCCAAGGAATCCCTTACCCAGGTCGATCCCCAGTTACCAAATAGTCAGTGGGGTAGCGCTGCAGCGGAGTATTCCGCATCGTTGGGCCAACAGCTCAGTAGTTTAAAAGCCAGCCAGCAGCAGCTACAAAAGGATGTTGATGGGTACAATGATCAATTACACAGTGAGCAACAACTCAAAAAGGCATTCCAGGAGCTAGCGGAGGTCAAAAAGAAGGAGAAAGCCCTGCTTGAACAGCGGCCCAGCATTGAGGAGATTTCCCACCGAGTAAACGACCTCCAGTGGTTTCAAAAGCATCAGTTGCTCTATCACCAGTGGCGGTCTGACAAGAAACGTAACGACCAGCTGGAAGACAAAATAGGGGAGTTAAGTACAGAATTAGCCGATACGCATACTAAGCATGCGGCGATGGCTGCAGAGTTGGATAGTCTTCAGGGCCAGGAAGCAAAGATTAACAACTTGAAACGTCAGCATGATCAGCTAAAAGAAGTGCTTCCGCTATTTCAAGATGTTGATGCGGCACGGACAAAGTTGGCGGCACTGACTAAGGAAGTTACGGATAACCGAAAACAGGAAAAAGCTGTCCAGGATAATGTAATCCATTTGACTAGTCAACAGGCACGGCTTACTGACCAACTGAAAATCAAGGACCAGTTGGCTGCAGAAGAGGTCGAAATTGCCAAGAAGCAGGCCGCATACCAGCGCCTGCTTCAGGAAAGCCAGGAACTTAAATTACTGGTCAACAAGCAACTAGCACTTCAGGAGCAGAATAAAGAACTAGCGGATAAACTCCAACGTCAAAAGACTGCTACCGATGACCAAAAGGGCCAATACGCAGATCTTAACGACGCGTACGCCCGCCAGCAAATTGCTGAATTAGCTAGCCGTTTAAAACCGGGTAGTCCATGTCCAGTTTGTGGTGCACTTGACCACCCCCAGCCAGCCCATTTTTCCCAAAACGGACCAGTGGTCACCGAAGGGCAAGTCAAACAGGCCCTTGCCGAGCTACAAAGCTTGCGAACCACTGTTGCCAAACTTAGTGAGCAGCTGCGGCAGGGAGAACGGACCGCTAGTGAGCTGAGTACCCAGATTAATCAATCACGTACGGGGGTTAGTAAGGGTCTCGGTGTTGATAGGCTCCCGAAAGACGATGGGAAGAAACTAATTGCTGACTACGGCGACCAACTCGCACAACAGGAGAAAGACCTGCGAGACCAGCAGAAACAGGTTCACGACTGGCAACATCAATTAAGCGCCGTCAATGATCAGCTAACAGGGCAACAAGATAAGCTCAGCCGGGTCCAGGCGGCCGGTACCCAATTAAGCCGGGATTTAGCGACGAGTCAAACCAGGCTGGACGAAAAGCAGGGGAGGTTGCCGGCTAATTTCACCGACAGTGAAGTCGCTAAAAATCAGCTTAAAAAATGGCAACGAGAAATTGATAAGCATAAGGAACACCTATTAAGTTGCCAGAGTAAAGAACAGGATTTGGCCGAAGAGGTTGCCGTTGTCCGCAGCCAAATTAGTCAAGCAAAGGAAAATCAATCAAAGTTGAAAGAAGAGGTTGGAAAAGCTCATACGGAACTTACCAACGCCCTAAATGATTACCGCCGTGACCTGTCCTGGTCTTTCCTTCAGGAAGCCGCAGAAGACTTAAACGAACTGGAACAATATCAACAAAGGGTTCAAACGTACCAGGGTGCCTTGCACGATACACAAGTCCAGCAGGACCGTCTCCAGGCCCAGATAAAGGGGAAAAAGCAGCCAGATATTGAGAAGACTAAGGCCTCCTTGTCGGCGACCCAACGGCAAGCAGCGGCCATTCAAGAAAAAATTGGCCAAGTGCGGGGACAGCAAAAACTAGCCCAGGAAATCACGGGTAGGTTTGCCCGGCTAATGAGTAATAATCAACAATTAGATGAGCGTATCGGTGAATTACAAGCACTTACCGACGTTGTTGCGGGAAATACAAGTACCCACATCAGTCTGGAGCGCTATGTCCTTCAATCTTATTTCCGGGACGTCTTAATTGTGGCCAATTCGCAATTGGCTCAACTTACGAACGGCCGGTACCAATTTGAGCTTGCTAACGAGAGTCATGGGGCCGGTGCAAAGTGGACGGGCTTAGAGGTCAATATTTACGATGATAATGCCGGTAAAACGCGTAGTGCCCGGACATTATCAGGGGGTGAGAGCTTTATGGCTTCACTGGCCCTTTCCCTAGCTCTCTGTCAGATTATCCAAGAGCAGAGTGGTGGAATCAGCATTGACGCCTTCTTTATTGATGAAGGCTTCGGTTCTTTGGATCAGCAGGCACTGATGGATGCCCTACGCTCATTACAGACGCTTGGTGGCCACCGGATGACTGGGATCATCAGTCACGTTACTGAACTAGAAGACCAGATTCCTGACCAGCTGATTGTCACCGCGCACCAGGGAAGGAGCACGGTCAGCTACCGACATGATTTCTAACGACAAAAGCCACTGCAATCAATTGCTGACTGCAGTGGCTTTTGCTATTCATCGTCGTCTTTTGTTACTTTGCGGGAGACGTTCTTTGCCTGGTCCTCATTGTAGCGGGCTAATAGTATCTGCTGGTACTTGTCCTCAATCACGCTATTAAGGTCCTCATCAGAATCTATCTGTGGTTTTTCTTCCCTAATTTTGTTGAGTACATCATCCGCAAAGCTAAAATTGGGTTTAACCGCCAGTTTGCCGTTCAAGACATCCATTGTTTGATCATAGTCCAACACCGTGAGGTCCCAGGCCGAGCGATCGGCATCCGGTTGGTGCAAAACGTCCTTACTGTTTTTAAGATCCTCGCGAAAACCATTCTCATCATATTCTGCTTCTGCCATTTGTCCGTCAGCCTCCTTATTTCGCTAGTAAATTATATCATTTTATAAGGTCTTCTCCCAGAACGGGTAGGAGTCACAGGTTAAGCGAAGGTGGTAGGGCAATTTCCCCGGTTCTTCACCGTCAAGTTGACAATCCTGCGAGCTACTGATTTGGTATTCAAGCTTACGCGCACGAATTACCCGTGCCTGGCGCGAATAGATCAAGCGACCGCTAGCAAACATTAACATGGCAGCCAGCAGGGACCACCAGTTTATCTTTTCAACGACCACCAGCTCCAGCTCATGGTGGTTAATTTGAGCGTCGGGAGCAAGGACAATGCCGCCCCCGATGTAAGGGTGGTTGCTGGTAATCAGTAGGAACGTCCGGGAAAGAGTAACCACCCCAGTCCCACCTTTAATTACTGTTTGAAAGGTCGGCTGGGTAAAAAACACCCGAATTGCCTTGGCAATGTAGGAAAGCGTTCCGAGATGGTGGTGGTTCAGAAAGCTTTTTAGCCGGGAATGGTTAGTGGCGTGAACAATGGCTGCATCAAAACCAATACCAATGTTGTTTAAGAAGATCCCGTGCTTGCCTGAAGTTAGCTCCTGAAAGCAGCCAATGTTAATTTCCCGCGGTCGGTCGTTTTTTAGAACCTGTTGAAGGGCAATCTGAGGGTCGGTCGATATCCCGTACCCCCGCGCAAAGTCATTACCGGTACCCGCGGGGATGTAGGCCACCATCAACTTTTCATGTTTTGCCTGCTGGTAAAGGCCATCAATTGCCTCATGTAGTGTCCCGTCACCACCGACCACCACCAGACAGTCGTATTTTCGATGTTTGCCGGTCACTCTGGCGATTGCGCGGGGATGGCCGGGATGCTTACTGAAGCAAAAATCATAGTCAACGTTTTCCTTAGCCAGCAAAGTTTGCAACATACGCCAGACATTCGCTGCCTTGCCACTTCCCGCAGCAGGGTTAATTAGGAATAAGTACTTTTTCATGCGCGACGAAACCACTTCCTTTAGCTTAAATTAAACCGGGCCCTTACCGAATCAAAATTCTTAACTGGAGCGGGCGTCTTTTCATGCGAACCAATGAATTTTTCCATCCAAATCATATCATACCAACGATCGAACCTGTAACCGCAACTATGAAAGTGGCCAGCAAGTTGGAAGCCGCGGTGGCGATGGAAAGCAGCGCTGTTTGTATCTAGGTATGGATCATCGTCGCTTTGCGGGTAGCCAATGCAGGCATTGAGGTTTGTAATATTCATTGAACGACAGACGGCCTAAATTTTGTCATATAGTTGTTTACCGATTCCGTGGTGGCGGACAGTTGGCGCAACGTAAATTGATGTCTCAACCGACCAATCATAAGCTTTTCGAGCATGAAATGGTCTGACATAAGCGTATCCGACCAGGCGACCACCTTCAATGGCAACCAGGTACGGGTACCGTTTCAGGGTTTGAACCATCCTTCTTCGGAACTCCATCACCGTGGGAACCGTGTATTCAAAAGTAATCGCCGTCTTCTCGACATAAGGCGCATAAATTGCTAATAACTGCTCAGCATCAGCTGGCTGGGCAACGCGAATCTGTATTGAACGCATGGATAGGCACTTCCTTTTGCAACAATTAAAAATAGTATACATTTCCTAAGTAGGATGTCCAGTAATTACTAATGAAGACGTTGAAGAGGAGGGCCAAAGCTTTAAAATCAACCTGTCATTAAAATTATAGTTTTAATGCAATTCAAAAAACGAACCGCCCCGAAAATATGCTTATTTGCTGCCCATCAGCAAGCTACATTTTAACCATTATCTTGCATTTTCTGTGCACGACACAAAATTATTTTCCCCAGTCTATGCTAAACTTTAAAAGAATAACGGATAAAAATGGAGGCTCTTATGGCAAACAAAAGTAATAACAGAACTTTGATTATGGATGCCGTTGCCAAAATCATCACTAATGATGGCTATGGTAGCGTTTCAATGAGTCAAGTTGCCAAGCTGACTGGATTATCAGTGGCAACTGCTTATAATTACTTTGCGAATAAGCAAGACATGATTATCACTACATACCACGAAGCATGCGAGCGCCTTAATCAGTATATCATCGACCACGTCAGCAAAAACGGTGCCCCGGACGTTAAATTGGCTTCTTATATGCACGCCATCTATGATTTCTCAAAGATACAGCCGACGACTTTTCTGTTCACTAATAGTATCTTCAATAGTCCCATCAACCCTGAAATATCGCAATCTGACCAATGGATTGACTCAATCATGCAGCCCTGGATCAAAATAGCACGTGATGGTATTCAGCAAGGCTATTTTCGGCAAATGGACCCGCTCACATTGATCTACTTAGCATATAGTAACGTGAGCTGTTTTATCGTTGATACCTTTAACCACAACATTTCTCCAGATAGTACATCAATTGATGAAATCATCATTATTTTCTTAAACGGTATTCAAAATCCCAAATATATTAATAATCATTAATCCCAGTATTTGCTGATTATAAAGCAATTATAGGCATGTGACCATTCTCACATTGACATAATATTAATATTCATTTATAATTTATTTGTGAAATAAATGTAAGCGCTTATGTTTAGTTAATTACCACATGTTTATCGATTGCAGGAGGCAACTACTATGAATTCCTTATTTGATCGAACAAGACTAGGAACAATGCGGCTTAAGAACCGCGTGTTCATGTCACCGATGGGCACCACTGGCGAAGCGGATGGCTCCTATAACAATGAAGCCATCAATTACTTTGAAGAACGTGCCAAGGGTGGTGTCGGAATGATCATTACCGGCGCTAACGTCATTTCAACTAAGTTTGAACCCCGGCCATGTACCGAACTCTCTAATTTTCACCATGTGGAAAGGCTTAATATGCTAATTGACCGTTGTCACCACTACGGGGCAAAAGTTTGTGTCCAGCTCTCCCCTGGCCTCGGTCGGCAACAATTCACGGACCCCTTCACCCCACCTTATAGTGCAGGAAGTGTACCGTCCTTCTGGTTTCCAGACCTTAAATGCAAGCCGTTTAGTGAGGAAGATATCCAATACCTAGTTAAAAGGATGGGTTACTCCGCAAGTTTAGCCATTAATGCTGGTGCGGATGCGATTGAGCTTCACGATTACGGTGGCTACTTATTAGATCAGTTTCAGTCCAAGCAGTGGAATAACCGGACTGACGAATACGGCGGCTCGCTCGAAAATCGGATGCGTTTCACCTTACAATGTATTAAGGCCATTCAGGATAATGTACCAGATGGTTTCCCAGTTATTGTTAAGTTCACGCCTGATCAGCGGGTTAAAGGCTTCCGGACCCTGGACGAGGGTCTAAAGATTGCTAAAATCCTTGAAAATGCTGGGGTAACCGCCCTCCACGTTGATACTGGGTGCTATGAACAATGGTATCAGGCAATCACAACGGTTTATAGTCCCGAGGCAAGTAAGCTTGATGTCCAGAAAGCCGTCAAAGAAGTTGTTAGCATCCCCGTCCTTGGTGACGGGAAGCTAAAGAATCCGTTAACTGCCAAGAAGGTCGTAGCCGATGGTGACCTAGACTACGTTGGCCTGGCAAAGCAGATGCTTGCGGACCCGTTCTGGGTTAAGAAGGTCAAGTCCGGCCACACGGACGACATTGTACCTTGCATTGGCTGTAACGAATGTCTTGCTGCCGGCTTTTCTGGAAAGCACTACTACTGCACAGTAAACCCGCTATGTTACGCTGAAAAATCCTTCCGCCTGCCACAAAGAGACGACAAAAAGCGTGCAGTACTCGTAATCGGTGGTGGACCCGCTGGCATGGAAGCGGCAATTACTGCCAAGAAACGCGGGTTTGAGGCAACTATTTGGGAGAAATCCGACCGTCTCGGCGGACTGCTGTGGGCCGCTGGCGCTCCGGAATTTAAGCACGATGTTAAGAACCTGCTTAACTACCTAGTTACCCAATGTAATAAGGACGGGGTAAACGTTATTTACGATAAAGAGGCAACAAAAGCCGACCTTAAACAGGCCCAAGGTCGGTTTGATGAAGTAATCCTTGCTACGGGATCCTCACCAGTCACGACTTCTATCTCCGGAATGAAGGAAAACGCGGCTTTCGCGGTTGAATATCTTAACCACCGTATTGATCGTGGTCACCACGTTGCAGTGATTGGTGCAGGGCTTACGGGAACCGAAACTGCCTGCGATTTGGCCGAACAAGGCTATCAGGTGGACCTGTTCGAACAGCTACCGAATATCCTGCAAAACGCTAACGAGTGCTTAAACAACGAACAACATTTAAAGGCGAAGGTTGCCGCAGATAATATTACCGTCCACACGAGTGCGACAGTTAAAGAGGTCCAAAATGGTCAAGTCACATACCTTGATGACCAACAGCAAGCGCAAACACTGAACTGTGATACTGTTCTGAACGCGATTGGTTTTCAATCAAACGACCAGCTCAGCAATGACCTCTATGCTCTCTTTGACGACCACGCAAATGTTATCGGTGACGCATTGCAGCCACGTAAGATCATGAACGCGATCCACGAAGGTTACCACACTATTAGGACAATGGAATAAAAGCGAAACCCCAGAAAGCACAAAGAGGGCGCTAGCGTTCGGAAAATTCGAACACTAGCGCCCTCTTTATATACTAATACACTATAGCATTTTCAACTATCCAGGAGACTGCCATAGCCTCTCTGGATTCACTTTACCCAAACAACAGATCTAAAACTTGTTCGGTAGTAATATTTTGAATTGGGGTTTTCTGCAACCACTGGTCCAACACCGGACGAATTGTTGCAGGCTGAAACATTTTCCCAGCCAGCGCCTTCTCTAGTCCCTGGACATCCAGGTTACTGAAAAAGTCACCAGTAATATGAATCTGCTTTAAATAACCATGGTCGACGTTCACCGCAAGCTTAACAAGGCCCCCACCTGTAAAGTACTTTTCCTTCGTAATTGCTGTCTGTGGAGTTTGCCCGTAGACAAAGGACGGATTAGCAAAGAGTTTTACCTTGATCGCCTGAATCTCGTCCCGGTCAGTACTAGTCAGCGAATAATTCACTACGTTACCGGCCTGGTTAAGAACCGCCTGCTTTAACTTACTGGCAAACTCTTCCGCAGATAAGCCAGGAAGAAAGTCCCGCAGGTTGAGAACCCGCTGGTGAACAGAAGAGATCTTCTTAGCCTTCAGCTTCATTGGGTCAACATGGAGGGCCGCAGTCATTTCATCTATGTTGGCAGCGAAAAGGAGACTACCGTGGTGAACCACGTAACCATTTCGGTTGTATTGAGCATTCCCGGAAAACTTGCGCCCGTTGATTGTCAGGTCATTTCGACTGGAGCGCTTCAGCGGCAGACCCAGTGCGGTCAAAGCGTTACAGATAATCGTCAGGAAACTATCAAAGTCAATCGTTTGCTTTACTGACGGCTTAATGAAGGAGTATTGGAAGCTCCCCCGATCCGTAAAGATAGTTCCCCCGCCCGATAACCGGCGGGCCACCGTCAAGTGGTGTAAGTCAGCATATTCCAGGTTGACCTCGGCTAACGCGTCCTGGTATTTGCCCAGCATAATGGTGGGGTCAGTTGACCATAGTAAGAAAACGAGGTTGTCAAACCCCTTCTTAGTGAGCCAGTATTCCAAAGCAAAGTTATCAGCTGCCTGGTGCCCCATGCTTTGAATGAAAATCATTACCGGCTTACCCCAACGGAGGCTAATTCAGCACTAGCCTTGTAGGAACTCCGGACAAGTGGTGAACTGGCAACGAACTTGAAGCCCTTATCCATCGCAACGTTATAGTACTTCTGGTAGCGCTCCACGGGGACCCATTCCTTGAGTGGGTAGTGTTTTGGTGAAGGCTGGACATACTGGCCAATGGAAAGGAAGTCAACACCAGCATCAATCAGGTCATCCATCGTCTGGTAAACTTCATCGTCTTTTTCACCCAGGCCCAGCATGATCCCGGTCTTAACGTAGGTTCCTTCATGAGCGTGTTCGTGAGCGTAACGTAAGACGTTCAATGAGTGATCATACGTTGCCCGGTGGTCACGAACCAGTGGTGTAACCCGGCGAACCGTTTCGATGTTGTGGTTAAAGACATCCGGCTGGGCATCCAAGACCCGTTGTACAAGATCGGTCTTGCCCTGGAAATCGGGTGTCAAGACTTCAATTGTCGTGTGGGGTGACAGCTCCCGAATTGCCTTAATAACCCGCACAAACTGGTCAGCCCCGAGGTCGGGAAGGTCATCCCGGTCAGTACTGGTAACACAGACGTGCTTCAGACCTAATTCTTTGATCGCCTTAGCAACCCGCATTGGTTCCTTCAAGTCAACGGGTGCTGGGCGCTTATGGGGAACATCGCAGAAGCGACAGTTCCGCGTACAGTAAGGTCCTAAAATCATAAATGCCGCTGTTCCCGTCCCGAAGCACTCACCAACGTTTGGGCAGTTTGCTTCGGCACAGACGGTATTCAAGTTGAGCTTGTTTAACAGCTTACTAACGTGCTCAACCTTTTCTTCATCATAGCGAACTTTTAACCAACTTGGCTTTTTTGAAGCTAAACTTTCGGTCATAGATAATAGCCAGCCTTTCTATTCATCAACTTCGATTGTTGCAACAACATCCCCAACAGAGACGGGATCGCCTTCGCTGACTTTTTGCTCCTTAAGTACTCCAGCAAAGTCGCTTGGAACTTCGCTAATTACCTTTTCGGTTTCCACTTCAAAGAGCGGGTCACCCTTCTTAATTTGGTCACCGGGTTGTTTCTTCCAAGTACCGAAAAAGTAATCATCAGACTTGGGACTTAACTTGGGCATTTCAATATTCTTTAGCATAATATTCACTTCCATCCATTTTGTCCAATAACAATCCGCCTAAAGTATAGCACCAATCCTTTCTGAACAGTAACCGCTTTCAAAATTAACTGCTTTTTACTTATAATAAAAAGCTAATCAAGGGAATTTGTCCGGATATTTATATGAACGACTTTGGAATAATTAGTTAGCTCACAACTACACTAGTCTCTTAATTGATATTCACATTGTTGGCTGTAAAATGCTAAAATATTAGTATTTGAAATATTGAGATGGAGTTATTATATAATGAATTTTTCATTTGAAAATAAGCGCCCATTAAAGATGCTCTACCTGAAGTACACCCTGGTGTTCATCTTCTTGGCGGCTTGTATTTTTGGGACATACCTGGTGACTGGACACACCTTTATCCTTAGTAAGGATGCTTTGAACCAGCACGTGCCCCTGCTGGCTAATTATCGCCAGGCACTAATCAATTTCTTTCACCATCCGGGCCACTTTTCCTTCTGGTCCTGGCAAATGGGGCTGGGGACCGATACCTTCCAGGTCTATTCCTATTACACAATTGGCGACGTCTTCGCTTACCTCGCCCTCCTCTTTCCGGCCGCTAAGATAACACTAGCTTACCAGGTAATCGGAATTATCCGAATGTACTGTGTTGGCTTAGCCTTTGTTTACTTTGCCCAGCACTTCAAATTCCGTGATAACGTGATATTGGCGGGGGCGATTACCTACATGGTGAACGCCTTCCTCCTTTATGCATGTATTGCTCAGCCCTTCTTCACAACCCCGTTCATCCTCTTCCCATTAATTGTGGTCCAGATTGAACAGGTCCTTCAGGGAGGCAGTGCCTGGCCGCTGACGGGAGTATTCATCTGGATGCTGGTTAGCAACTACTACCTGGCCTTCGTTCTCGGTATCGGCGCCTTTTCCTACCTGGTATTACGGGTCCTGACCCACTACCGCCACCGGCTCAATTACTTACAGACGTTTGCTAAACTCGCCTTTGCCACAATTACTAGTATTCTAGTGTCCGCTGTGATGCTGGTTCCCGAGATCATGGCCATCACCAACTCGACGCGGACTGGTGCCGAGTTTGCCAACGGACTCAAGGTTTACCCGCTCTACTACTACCTCTTTTTACCCAAGCAACTGATCAACGGTGGGCAGTGGTACTTCATGTACTGGACGGCGCTTGGAATCGTGTCAATTGGGTTCATCGCCCTGGTCTACATTTATATGCACTCCCGCCAGTATCCCTTACTGACCATTAGCCTCTTCTGTTCTTTGGTGATGCTTCTCATTCCCGCGGTGGGTGCGTTCTTCAACGGAATGATGTCGGCATCGAACCGGTGGACATTACTGATCTACCTGCCGTTAGCAATGGCCGTCTGCCTGCTGGTCCAGCATGCCCCCGTAATCAGCCGGCACGAACTAAATGTTCTGAGCCTGGCCACCGGGATTTACGTCCTGGTCCTGACCGCCACCTACTTCTTTGACAACAAGGATGACAGTTTTGTACCCGTCATCTTCCTGATCGTTTCCCTAATGGCTCTCTGGGCCGTAAAGATTCAGCCGGCAATCAAACTCGACCGCTACCTGCTTTTGATCATCCTGCTCAATGCTGGATTTAACGCTATCTACTCCGCCTTCCCCGCCAAGGGAAACTTCTCAACCATGATGCTCAGCCGGGGTGAGTACCAGGCCATCACCGCGAATCGCTATGGTGGCCTTGACAAGGGCCTTAAGAAGAACCCCTTTTACCGGGTCTCGACGGTCAGTCAAAACCAAATCATTAATAATAACACTAGTCCCGATGGCCTCGGACCCAACCTCGATAACGACCTAACCTCGGGCTTGCATAATATTGACTCCTACTATTCCCTGCAGAACAAGTACCTCGGTCAATTCAATAACTCCCTGCAGAATAACCAGTACCAGGCGAATATCCCCATCCGGCAGGCCGATGACCGGTCCGTGATGAATAACTTCTTCGGTGTTCGCTACCTCTTTGTCCAGAGCAACGGGAAAAACGCCCTGAAGATCCCGCATGGTTACTTCCTCGATAAGGCAACTGACCCCGTCATCAACTACGACGTTGGCCAGCCGAGCCCAAATAGCATCAAGAACAACAAGAAGTTGCTGGTGCCCACCCAGACAATTCGTTACAAGAGTAACCAGGCCTTCCCACTGATGTATTGGCAAGGTAATTACATCAGTAGAGGTCGTTACCAGCGTTTATCGCCAAGTGAAAAGGAGCGCGCCCTGGCCAGTGGGGTCCTTGTTGATGGCAAGACCAAGGGGATGCGCCCAGCTAAGTTAACCCGGGCCACCGTAATAAAGAGTCAACTGGTTTCAAACCGGCTAAATAAGGTTAACCCTCACCATCTGAAATACACCGATAGCGATGAGTATTACCAACTGCAGTTCCCTGAATTGCAGAATACGGCGGTAGCGCGCCGCTACCGGGGGAGTGAACTGCACATTGAATTTTCCAAGATTAAGTACACCCCATTTACGATGCGCGAGCAAATCAAGTATGACAAGCAACACCTCCAGCAGATGGCCGTTAATCCGGGAAGCGTTATCAACCAGCGTTATAACCAGTATAAGTACTGGCGCTACCACGTCTTGAACGGGTCACCCGACATTAGCTTTAAGCTCAATTATAATAGTAAGTTTGGCACAGCCAGTGTCATCCAGGCCAAGCAAAATGTCCTGTCCCTGTTCAAACGGGTAACAAACTCGACGTTAAACATTGGCTACTACAATGGTAAGCTTCCGGTAAGTTTGAAGTTCCAGCCGTCCAAGCTGGGAAACTACCAGCTCCACTACCGGGTCGTGGCCGTTAAGCTTGGTCGCCATTACGACCAGCAGGTTCAGGCAATCCAACGCCATGCCCTTAGGGACATCCACTTCAGTTGGAATAGCTTCCGGGGCCAAATCACAACAGACCGTTCGGGGGTATTGACCTCCTCGATTCCATACTCAACGGGTTGGTCCGTCAAAGTTGATGACCATCCCGCTAAGACCGTCCGCACCGACCAAGCCTTTCTCGGGGTTTGGCTGCCCCGGGGTAAACACCACGTTACCTTTACCTACCAGGTACCCGGATTATTGACGGGGGCCAAGGTCAGCCTGATTGGCCTCATTTGGCTTTCCTGTGCCGCCCTGGTTTCAATTATCTGGAAGAAGAAGAGTAAGTAAACAACAGAAAAGGTCCACTAACGTTCAAAGAAAATGAACATTAGTGGGCCTTTAATAATTTTGGAAAGCCTGCTAGGCTAAGTGCCGGCGCAGGTACTTAGCTAGTAATGACAATGAGTAACAGACAATGAAGTACAGGACCGCCAGCGCAACGAACATTGGGATAATGTAATTAGTGTTTTGCCCGTAGTCGATTGAATTAATTCCTGACCGGACGATTTCGGCGACCATTGCCGACTCAAAGATTGACATGGCAAGGATGGCGGCCGGAATAATTTCGGGCTTGATTCCAATATTTGGCAAGCCAAAATAGGTGAAGAAAATAATCAACAGTAACGGCAAGTTTCGGATAATATCAATGATAAAACCAACAATTGCGGAAAGGTACTTAAATTTTTCGTAGCGAATAATACCTAGGATGGTTCCTAAAATAAAACTAACAACGATTGAGGCCACGGAGATTTCAATTGTGACCCACAACCCCTGTAAAAGGAAGCGGATGTTGATCCAGGAATAGGCATCAATGAAGTTTTGCATTTGTTCCACCCCCTTAAGCCAGTTTCTTTTCCAGGTGCCGCATGTAATAGCTAAGCGGCAGGGTGATAATCAGGTAGAGCACCCCGACGATGAAGTAGGTCGGCATCGTCTGTAGGGTGTCGTTTGCAATCAAGTTTCCCTGGTACATCAGGTCGAAGCCGGCAACGAAGGCCAGAACGGAGGAGTTCTTTACCAGGTTGATAAACTGGTTACCTAGTGGTGGAATTACGACCTTAAACGCCTGGGGCAGGATGATGTAGCGCATTGCCTGAGTATAGGTCATTCCGTTGGCCAGGGCCCCTTCCAATTGACCCGTTTCAACGGAGTTAATTCCCGCCCGGACCGTTTCGGCAATGAAGGCGGAGGTGTACAGGGTTAGGCCAATCGTGCCCGCCGTAAAACCGTTGATCTTGGCGATATACATGGGCACAATCAGGAAGAAGCCCATCGCAATCACCAGTAAGGGGATGTTCCGAAAGACTTCAACGTAGACACTACCAATTACCCGAATAACCCGTTTCTGTGAGATTTCCAAAAGGGCAAAGAATGTCCCAATAATTAGACTGCCAATCAAGGCAATCACGCTGCAGAGGATGGTGTTCCATAACCCCAACAGGAGCGGTTACCACTGGCTCGAAATTAAATTAATCATTACCGCTTCATCTCCTGGTAATTAAATCCTTTGACATGACCAAACCACTTCAAGAGAAGACGGTTGTAAGTACCGTCTTTTTCAACCTGGTCGAGTGCCCAGTTGAGCTTCTTGCGAAAACGGTTTTGGTTCTTGTTTACCGCAATTCCATAGGGCTCCTTAGTGAAATTACCACCAACCACCTCGTAGTGGGGATTTTCGGCGGCCATCCCGTACAAGATTCCGTTATCCGTCGTCAAGGCATCACCCTGCTTGGACTTCAGGGCGGTCATCGCCTGGGCATAGTCGGATAACTGCAGGACCCGGGCCCGCGGGGCAAACTTCGCCACGTTCATGACGGAATTAGAACCCGAAACCCCTAAGATAACCTTGCCCGGTTTGTTCAAGTCCTGGATATTCTTGATGGGGCTCCCCTTCTTAACTAGCAGGGACTGGCCCGCATCGAAGTATGAATGGGTAAAGTCAACCTGTTTTTCCCGTTCCGGGGTAATGGTCATCGTGGCCATAATCGCATCAATGTTCCCGTTCTTCAGCAAGGGAACCCGGGTCCCACTGGTGACGGGGACAAAGGTACATTTCCCATTGTGGCCCAAGATCTTCTTGGTCAGTGCCTTGTCCAGGTCAATTTCGAAGCCTTCCAGTTTGCCGGTCCGAATGTTTTCGAGACCGAATAAGCGGGTATCGGCTTTTACCCCCCAGGTGATCCTGTTGGTCTTCTGGGCGGTGGTCAAGACATCCTGCTCAGCGACTGACTTTGCCCCACAAGCGGACAAACAGGTCAGTAACACTAACCCCAGGAAGGCGGCTGATATCAAGCGCCAAATCTTACGCATGACTAATCACCCCTCCCTCACAGATGGCCACTGATCTTGCTCATGAATTCGCGGGCCCGGTCGGTAGATGGCTGGTCGCCAAAGAACTTCTCGGTTGAGTCATCCTCAAGAATCTGCCCATCGGCCATGAAAATAACCCGGTCGGCAACCGCCCGCGCAAAGCCCATTTCGTGCGTCACCACCAGCATGGTCAAGTTTGAGTTTTTGGCAATGTCTTTCATAACGTCCAAAACGTCATCAATCATTTCAGGGTCAAGGGCACTTGTCGGTTCGTCAAAGAGGAGACACTTAGGCTTCATTGCTAGGCTTCGGGCAATTGCAATCCGTTGCTTTTGCCCACCCGAGAGCTGGCTCGGCATGCTATCGGCCTTGTTGGCCAGCCCAACCTTATTAAGAAGCTGCATTGCCAATTCATGGTTCTCGTCTTCAGGGCGCTTGAGGACAATCCGCGGCGCCAGCATAATGTTTTCCAGAACGGTCTTGTTTTGGTAGAGGTTGAAGTGTTGAAAGACCATCCCGACGTCCCGACGGAGCTTATTGATATTTGTCTTCTTGTCGGAAAGGTCGTAATTATTAACAATCAGTTTACCGGACTGAATCGGGTCAAGACCGTTGATGGTCCGAATCAAGGTACTTTTTCCTGAACCGGATGGACCAATTAAGACCACCGTTTCTCCGGCATCAACATTCAGGTTGATATTTTTTAGAGCGTGAAATTTTCCATAATATTTTTCAACATTATGGAATTCAATCATTGACATACTATGTACCCCATCCCAATCATAAATTATGTTGTTAAATATGTTATAAACAACGCTTTTAATTATAGGAGTCGCGTTACTATTCGTCAAAGCCATTTTAAGCCGTTGATGACGTCACTTTAGTTCATAAATTACGTAATTTATGGGCCACCCAAAATAGCTTGTTTAGGGGAAATGTGGTTTAATATTATTGAATGAAATAAGCTAGTTAACATAATTCAATTATCGTAATGGGAGATGGTACGATCACTAACCGTGAATTAAAATTTATCAGTAAAAAGATGTCCTATGCCCTGCGCCATAACCCCAAAAAGTATGGAATTAGCCTGAATGAATATGGCTACACCGACCTTGATGACTTCATTGCCGCAATGAACCGGGTCCACCACTTCTCACCTGCCCTGACTAAGGAAACGATTGATGAGGTAATCGCTAGATCAAATAAGAAGCGCTTTGCAATCAGGGGAAACAAGATCTGTGCGCTCTATGGTCATTCCATCCCGGGAATAATTAAGCACCAAGCAGCGGTCCCTCCTGCCATTCTTTTTCATGGCACAGCGCGGCGCTTCATGCCCAGTATCGACAAACTTGGTCTACTGCCGATGCAGCGCCAGTTTGTTCACCTTTCTACTGATGTTGCGACTGCGCGGGCGGTGGGGATGCGTCATGATAGTCACCCCGTAATTCTCCAGGTAGATACAGTGGCCGCCCGCAAAGCAGGCATCGAGTTCTACATCGGTAATGACCAGGTATGGCTTTGTGATGAACTACCAAGCAGATTTTTCAAAGAAATTCAAGGAAATTAGAAAAAGTACTTGCCTATTTACGGACTACTTGGTAGAATAATAAGCGTTCGCTAAAGAGCACTAATAAGTTCGGAAAATAGCTCAGCTTGGTAGAGCACCTGGTTTGGGACCAGGGGGTCGCAGGTTCGAATCCTGTTTTTCCGATAACGACTTAACCGGGAACAGCAACTTCACTTGAAGCTGCTGTTCCCGGTTTATTTTATCCTATTTATTTTCAATCAGTGGCAGGTAAACATTGGCCCACCATTCATGCTTTTCCTGCTCATTAGTTTGACCGTCCCGTTCCCAAGAGACAGGCTTAATCAAATGATCCGGAACCTCGAATAGTCGTTGGCGGCCCTTAACCGGTACCGGCTCGATATGGTAAGACTTCCCCGTTTGAAAGGGCGAAAAACGCCATCCAAAAGTCTTGTCAGGAAAATGGTAGATTCCTTCCAGATTCATGACACATAAGCCGTAGCCGGACAAGTAACCACAAGTTTTGCGGGCATTTGCACATATCAGTACGGGCCCCCGATACTTTGTTTGCCAGCTCCGGTATTCCACCAGTTTTTCACCCCAAGCAACAGCCGCCGCATTTTGGGGATAAAGCGATAAGGCTTTCATATTCTTCCCTTCTTCTACACTTGTTGGTGCCTAACAGTTTATAATAATAAGAAGAGATTTTAAAGGAGGAAAAAATGGAAGCTGATAAGTACCTGAATCTAATTCAAGACGAGCTGAAAAAGCTCCCCGACTACGTAAACGAATACTACCTGGGAACCAACCACGCGGTAACAACGACTTACCAATACCTGACCGAAATTCGCCGTTTCTTTGACTGGCTCCGTATCAGCGGTCTTTGTGACGCCAAAAGCAATCGCGAAATCAGTACCAAGGTGCTTGAAAAACTCCGTCGCAATGACATCATGCTATACATTGACCATTTAAAACACACCCAAAACAGTCAGGGGCACCTCAACTCACCGACCTCAATTAACCGGTCAATCAATGCCCTCCGCTCACTGTTTAAGTTTTTGACGGTCACCGCCGATGTTAATGACGGTGAGTCATACTTTTACCGTAATGTCATGGCCAAGATTGATTCACTAAATGATACCAAAACCCTGAATTACCGTGCCCACACCCTTGCGGCCCATATGTATCGCGGTCAGATGAAGTTTGACTTTATCAACTTCATTAATAATACCTATCCCCAGAAGTGTGACAAGCGGGCCCTTCCAGCATTTAAGCGCAATAAGGAACGTGACGTGGCGATAATTGCCCTAATTCTCGGAACCGGCGTCCGGGTTTCTGAGGCGGCAAACACTAACCTCGCTGACCTCAACATTAAAGAAGGACTCTTAGACGTGGTCAGAAAGGGTGGGCAAAAGGATTCGGTGCCAATTGCTCCCTGGGCAACCCAGTATATTAAGGACTATCTGCTAATTCGGGCTCAGCGTTACCACGCCCTCAAGAAAGATACCGCCCTTTTTCTAACGGTCTACCATGGTGCAACCCGGCGGATGACTGCTAATTCGATTGAACGAATGGTTAAAAAGTATTCAACCGCGTTCGGCCACCCCCTGACGCCCCACAAGCTTCGTCACACCTTGGCTTCAGAAATGTATGAAGTTACTAAAGATCAGGTTCTGGTTGCCCAGCAGCTAGGACAAAAGGGCACCTCGGCCACAGACCTTTACACCCACGTTGATCAGCACCAGCAAAGGGCGGCTTTAAAAGAAATTAGTGATGAAGAAAACAATAAGTAGCTGCTCAAACGGCCGCGATTATCCAGGACTGGATGACCGCGGCCGTTTTTTCTTCCTATTTAAATTTTACTGCCGTTCCGTAAGCAACAACCGACTGCATGTCCGTGCTGATTGAGCCGGAATCGAAACGCATCATCACTACCGCATCGGCCCCCTTTTTATGGGCCTCGTCAGTCATCCTTGAAATTGCCGCTTCCCGAGATTCATGGAGCATCTTAGTGTAGGCCTTAATTTCGCCACCAACGATATTCTTCAGTCCCGCCCCAATATTGCTAAAGACGTTTTTGGACTGGGTCGTGACACCAAATACTTCCCCGATAATTTCATAATCGTGCCCGGGAATTCTTTCGGTTGTGGTAATTAACATAATTTTCCTCCTTGAATATTTCACAGGTTCTGATGTTATTTTACCATAGCGCACAATTAGCTCTGAGCGCAACTAAGATGATCAAGTACCCGTCAAAATGATTTTCAGATCGTCTGAGAGCTAAATACCTTTTTTAATCATTTTTCCAGGGAAAATAATGCTTTGTAAGACTCTTTTGATAAAAGAGTCTTACAATATTTATCGAAGAAGCCCGGTATAATAGGCTTTTAAATCGATGTATTTTTGTGTAAGACTGTTGTATAATTTTTTTAAAAAGTGTCTCACGTAATTAGGCCACTTAATACCCTCCTAATTACTTGAATAAGGAGTTTTGAGTTTTTATGTTATACAATGCAGCTTTAGTTCTTGAAGGTGGCGCCTTTCGTGGCCAGTACACTGCGGGGATCGTTGACACCTTCTTAGCACACCACATTGAATTCCGTAGCGTAATTGGTGTATCCGCCGGTTCACTGTGCGGGGTTAATTTTGTATCTAAGCAGTATGGTCGGGCAGCAAACATCAACATCAACCACCGGCACGACCGGAAGTACATTTCAATGACCCGGATTTTCCGAAAGCAGGTTATTAACCTTGATTACCTCTTTGAAGATCATGGATATTCCTGGCAGAATTTTAACGAGGCAGCCTACCGCCGTTCGGCATCGCACTTCACCGCCGTTGCAACCTCGGTTGAGAGCGGCAAAACTATTCTTTTCAACGATCCCGTTGGTGATGAGTTAACCGCCGCGCTCAAAGCATCATCATCAATGCCCTTCCTGTCAGACCCGCAGCGTACTTCTCAGGGACTCTGCCTTGATGGTGGAATTACTGACTCCATCCCGTATGATGTTGCCCAGCAACAGGGCTATGACAAGATCGTTGTTGTCCGCACCCGGGATGTTAACTACCGCAAGAAGCCTTCCAGTAAGCCTGTTAAGGAACTGTACCACCGCTTTTATAAGGAATATCCGGTCTTTGCTGAAGCGGGGATAATGCGGCCCGTCCGTTATAACCAACAGGTTAACCAGATTAATAAACTCGCCAAAGATGGCCAGCTCTACAACATTGCTCCCAAATCGCCAATTAAGATTAAACGAGTGGAAGGTAACGTTAAGAAGATTCGCCGCCTTTATGAACGGGGGAAAAAGGAAGGCGAGGAGTATTTGCCGGGTCTTATTCGTTACCTAGAGAACTAGTCAAAGGAATGGTAATTATGTCAACTAAGCAAAAAAAACGGATATATGTTCCCAAAAACAAGACCAATGGCCAAATAAAGGGGCGGAAAAAGATTTGGGTAGAAAACGTTAAATTTCTGACCCTGGACGAATACGAAAAGTTAGAGGAGACAATTAAGAAATATTCGCGTCCGGAACTCGTTAACCGCAACCTCCTGATGATCGCGATTGCTCTCAACAATGGTCTCCGTGCTTCTGACGTGGTTACCCTTCGCGTGGGACACGTCTTAAACAAGACTAAGACCCGGGTGATTGAGCAAAAGACCGGTAAGGCAAAGACCCTCTTTTGGAATAATTGTCTGGCGGAAATTATTAACTACCTGAATGACCTCGATTACCATGATGAAAACGACTACCTTTTTCCTGGGAAACAGGATGGCCACTTCTCGGTCCACGGTTTTTATGAAATGCTGCAACGGATGGGGAGGAAGACCGGTGACCCGAAGATTGCCGCCAAACTAGGTACCCACTCCTTTCGGAAGACTTTCGGACGCCAACTATATAAGAAAGGCGTGAACGTAGAAATTATCTCCCAACTATTCAACCACTCATCAGAACGTAATACCCGTCACTATTTGGGGATTGAGCAGGAAGACCTTGATAAAGTTGTTCAGAACTTTAAATTCGAGTAACTGTCATATCGTGCATTATGTCAACTAGCGCTTAGCAATTAGTTGGTGTATAATATATTTAATCAAATAATCGTTTTGCATTAGGGGTGTCTGTTTCCCAGACTGAGATACGGTTAGATCCGTGGACCCTACGAACCTGTTAAGTTGACACTTGCGAAGGAAAATGCACATCTTGTTTAATGACCAGGTTTTTTGACCTGGTCTTTTTTGTTAGGAGGCGGCCAATGAACAAACATATCATTTCCCAACTACGTAACCAGCACCCAATTGTATTCACCATTGCTAACACCGTAACTAGCGGTAAAGTTGCCGACGGACTGAGTGCGCTGGGCATCTCACCGATAATGTCTCTTCAGCCTACTGAAGCTTTAGAACTTGCTAAGCTTGCCCAGGCGGTGGTAATCAACCTGGGTACCCCCTACCAGCCATTAGAAGCCGAATTTGATAACGGTGCCGCGGCTGCAACCAGTCAGGAACACCTCTGGTTCTCGATCCGGTCGCTTGTGGCAGTACTGCTTACCGGGCCCAGCTGGCAAGACAGCTACTGGATCAGTATGCCTTTACAATCATTCGCGGGAACGCAGGTGAGATTGCCGCTTTGGCAGGCGAACAATGGGAAAGTCATGGGATTGATGCTGGTTCGGGTAAAAAGGACCAGGCCGAAGTTGCCCGCCGATGTGCGCACCTGTACCAATGCGTTGTCGTGCTCTCCGGAAAGGAGGACATTATCACTGATGGTAAGGCAATCTACCGAAACCAATGCTCCACCCCCTGGCTGGCGACTAACGTTGGCTCCGGTGACCTTCTCTCGAGTACCATTGGCGCCCTACTCGGCGTCGGCGTTGCACCACTAATCGCGGGACTAATCGGCTGCCGGATAATCACCACTGCTGGCACCAAGGCCGCCCAAGGTGCTAACGGACTCGGCATCTGGCAGGTTCGTTTCTTAGACGCCCTAAGCAATTTTAGCGATCAAGATTTAATGATAGAAAGGATCCTTACTGATGACGAATGATTTTCCACAGGCACTCACGATTGCCGGAACTGATAGTGGCGGAGGCGCCGGAATTGCTGCCGACTTTAAGACCATGCAGGAACGCGGTGCCTTTGCAACAATGGTGGTTGTGGCCGTCACTGCACAGAATACCCTGGGTGTTCAGGACGCCTTCCCAATGCCACCTAAAATGATTGACGAACAGTTTGCTTCGCTGGCGGCGGACCTTAAAATTCGGGCCTGCAAAACGGGGATGTTAGCTGATGTGCCCCGGGTTTTGGCAGTGGTCCGCAACCTCAAAAAGTATAACTTTGGCCCCGTCATCGTTGACCCGGTCATGATTGCGAAGGGTGGTGCCAAGTTATTGAGTGACGATGCAATTGCAACCGTCCGTGACCACCTCCTCCCCCACGCTAGTCTGGTTACCCCAACCTTCCTGAAGCTGAGGAATTAACGAGCCTAAAGATTACTACTGAGAAAGAAATGGAAAAGGCCGGAAAAGCGCTGCAAAACTTAGGCGCAAAAAACGTGCTGGTCAAAGGTGGACACTTCACAAACGCAAATGAGGCTAACGATTTTGTCCTGCTGGAAGACGGGCACAGTTTCTGGCTAACCGCCAACCGGATAAACACGAAGAACACCCACGGCACCGGGGACACAATCTCTTCTTGTATCACGGCTGAGTTAGCCAAGGGCCATTCAATGGAAGAGGCCATCCGAACGGGAAAAGAGTACGTAGAAGCGACAATCAGGAATGGGATTAACGTCGGTCATGGTCACGGGCCATTGAACCACTGGGCAAAGATTGGAAGTGAGCAAAAGTGAAATTCAACCCACGCATGCTTGAGACCTACCTAGTTGGTGGCACCCAGGATGTGAACAACGACCCCGCTGCCTTTCTAGACAAGGTTAAGCAGGCACTAAAAGCAGGGATCACAGCTTTCCAGTACCGGGAAAAAGGCACCAGTAAGTTAACCACAAATGAAAAAGTCGAAATGGCGCGGGCGCTTCGTAAATTGACTCACAAATACGGGGTCCCCCTATTGATTGATGATGATGAGGAACTCGCCCTAAAAGTCGCCGCGGATGGGGTCCACGTTGGCCAAAAAGATCAACGGATTGAGGAAGTCATCCAGCGCGCCCATGGTAAATTAATAATCGGCTATTCTTGCAATCAAGTGGACCAGGTGAAAAAGGCTAATGCACTACCAATCGACTACATTGGTAGTGGCCCGGTCTTTACCACTCACTCAAAAGACGATACGGACCCGGTAATTGGCTTACCAAAGCTAAAGCAGCTGGTTTCCTTAAGTAGCCACCCGGTCGTGGCAATCGGTGGCATCAATTCCGCCAACATGGCCCAGACACTGGCAACTGGGGTTGCTGGCCTTTCTGTCATTTCAATGGTGCTCCAGAGCAAGAATATTGGCTTGACCGTGAGTGAGATGCGTCAGTTGTTTAATCCGCATAGAAAGAATTATGTTAACTAGCTTATGTTAAAAAAGCGGTAAAGGGTTTTCAGCCCCTTACCGCTTTTAATATAAGGAAATTTGCCGAACCAAGTCGTAAGCT
The DNA here is from genome assembly GCF_947381485.1 of Limosilactobacillus avium. NCBI lineage: Bacteria > Bacillati > Bacillota > Bacilli > Lactobacillales > Lactobacillaceae > Limosilactobacillus > Limosilactobacillus avium. Next base: position 41,478 of record NZ_CANCWN010000011.1, read on the forward strand.
TGGGAGAAGAGGACCTCTTCATTCCCGAGAAAGATGCTAGCCTTAAGTATCAGGTCCAGTTCAGTCACTGACATCCCGAGAATATATTTTTCTCGTCTTTCAATCCAGACCGCAGGTTCCTCTTGGACACGAACCCGGTCGTAGAGGTACTTACGAAACTTTTCAACCTCAACCCCATATTGAGCCGCCTCCGCTGTATCAGCAAAGCGGTTTAAGAAGAACTCCCGGTCAAGTTCCTTTTTCGAACTTGGGTAACAAGCAACGAGCTCCTTCTCTAGTGAATGGTAGAGACGAAGCAGGAGGATTACAATCTCCTGCCGTTCTGCAACGTTTTGCACCTTTTTAAGCGCGAATCAACAACCAATGAACGGGTCGTCCCTAGAATACTGATCAGTATTTGCTGTTCCGCCGCACCGGGATTGATTCGCAAAGTTTGTTTAATTTTTGGATTTTCTAAGATCTCAATTGAGCACAGTATTTGCCCATTAAAAAGGTAATGAACTTCCGTCCCAATCAGCTGAATCTGTAGTCGATTAACCTGATTAGCGGGCACATACTTCACGTTCCAGGTTGTAAAGAAAGCCGCTAACCGGGCGAGCAATTCTTTAAATTCCATAGTGGGTTCCCCGTCTGACGCCACCCCATCTCCACCTTTATTATACCGTGAAAATGGTGTTTAAAGATAAAAAAGAGACCTAAAAAGAAGGTCTCTTTCGCATGGTAGGCAATCACTCTAACACCTCTTATCATACCAACTTTGTCATCTTTTCACAACATTAATTGGCCTTTTGTAATAATTTACTGATTGTAATGGACACCGCGACCCCAACTGCCAGTGGCAGGAGAGCCGTGTAATTGAGGTGGCAGACCTCAAATAGCATAAACATTGCCATCAGTGGCGCCTGCTGGGAAGCGGCAAGAAAGAGGGCCGCCCCCAATACGGCTGCCTGCGCGAGAGTTACTGCTGGGATAACCATCATGTAGCCAACGCTGACAAATACGCCTAAAACAGCACCAGCGGCAATTGACGGCGTTAGGATGCCACCATAACCACCACACTTAATTGTCCCAATGGTAATTGCTACCTTCGCTAAAAGGCCGAATAACAAAAGCAAAAGGACACGTTGGTTGACCGTCCCAGTGTTAATAGCAAGCTGGGCCAGGCCGCGGCCATTCCCCATTATTTGTGGATAAAAGCTCGCCACGCTACCGGTAATAAGTGATAAAATCGGTAATTGGACGAGAATATTCTTTTTTGTCGCCCGCTTCTCTTTAGCGAGCTTGACACCCTGCTTAAAAGCGGTCCCCAAAAGGCCACCAACTATTCCCAGAATGACCGCCAGGGGAACTGTCCCGAGGCCAAAATTACGAGAACCAACGAGGTAATATGGTGCATACCCCTTGACGATTGAACCAATCAAGGTTGCAATTACTGACATGGTGAGGCTAACTGCAACCACACGGGCATTCACCTTCTTGTAAAGCAACTCAATGCAGAAAACTGCCCCGGTCAATGGTGCAATATAAACACCCGCAAACCCGGCACCGGCCGCGGCAGCAATCAACAATTTCTGGTCATCATTGCTTAATCGCAGTCGACCGTTTGCAAGCCGCGTCCATTTCTGGGCAATTGCGGCACCGGCTTCCCGTGGCGCCAATTCACGACCAATTGAATTTCCCGTACCGACAAAGAAGATCTGGGTGCAAACGTGAATCAAGGTCTTACCAAGTGGCATTGTTTTCCCGGTTATGGCCTTTCCAATACTTACGGGATGATATTTGCGCTGCAAAAGATACCAGATAACGGCAGCAATAACCCCACCAATCAGAACAGAGATGAGCCGGTGGTGGCCACTAACAAACACGTTTACCGGCACCAGGTTAGTTTCCTTAAAGTCGAGGAAAAACTCCTCCGTGTAGTCTAAGAGGAGACTTAACAATAGAGAACTACAGCCCACTACGGTTCCCAAAACTAGGGTTGCAACTGTCATTGCAAAGTTATTTGATTTATCGTTCATGGGTTCACCGCCTTTTTTATAAACGTCTGTCATTATATCACGGCTTACCCTTTTGCCAAATCAATAAGGAAAATTTATGGATATCAGGTGATTGCTTTTTTATGACTATTCACACTAAAAAGAAATTATTTGCTGGGCTGGCTTGTTGGTTAGTGTTTGCTGGAATACTGGTTGGCGTCGTCACTGGACAAGGATGGGTTCGTGAGTTCGACCGTATCGGTTATGCGATTACCCAGCCGGTTCGACCATGGAAAACAGGTCTGCTGAGCATTATTACAACTTGCGGGGACCCGTTTGTAATTGACATCCTCACCCTCTTTCTTGTCCTCCTACTAGTTTACAAGCGGCGCTTTCGACAGGCCCTCTGGGTAGGTGCTATCCAGTATGTTGGTTACCTCTTAGTTATCGGCATTAAATACAGTGTCCTTCGCGTCCGCCCAATCCATCGTCTTGTTAACGTGGGCGGGTATAGTTTCCCTAGTGGACACACCTTTGCAATATCGATTTTTATGCTGACCATTTTATCCTTATTTTGGCCGGTGCTTAAGAAGCGGTGGCAACGTTACCTGCTAGTGATTGCTGTTATTTCGGTAATTACCCTCGTGATGCTTTCGCGGGTTTACTTACGCGCCCACTTTCCTACGGATGTTACTGCGGGACTACTTTTGGCCCTGGGCTGGTGGTTTTTCTTTACTGTTTTCGATATTTAATTTGTTGTTATTGATTTTAGTTAAAGTAAATAATATCTAATTTGTTTGATTAAGCGAGGAAAAAACGGTAGAATTTAACTATTATCTCTAAACTGTCTGGAGTCAATAATATATGGAAACAGCTTTTCTCTTTACCCTAACCACCATTTTTATCATTGAAAGTGTCTTTGAGGTACGCTATTACGCCCAGGTACGAACGATCTTTCTCCGGTCGGGGCGGGCTGTACCGACCAAAAGGGTCGCCTGGATTATCAAGGTCGAAAACATGTGGAGCTGGGGTTCATGGATTCTTCTTATCTTGATGTTCATCCTTCCAGAACGTTTCACCTTCCTATTGATCTGCGTTATTACCCTAATTGAAACCTGGGTGATTTACGAACTTCGCAACGCCCGTAACTATGCGGAAAAGATTAATAAATAAGTACAAGCAAAAAGCAAGAGGCTGGGAAAATATAGCTTTTCCTCAGCCTCTTGCTTTTTTACGAATTACTTACCTGCTTGCTGGTTTGCCTTTCCATCATCAAGGTAGTTAACCATCTTCAGAAAATTATCAACGTCTAAACTTGCCCGACCAATCAGGACCCCATCGATATCCGGTTTGGCCATTAGGTCCTTTATATTATCAGGGTTCACGCTTCCCCCGTACAGGATCCGAATCTTGTCGGCAATTTCGTAGGTATAGTTATCGGCAATCGTCCGCCGGATTGTCCGGCACCCTTCCTCCGCCAGGGCCACGTTAGCGTGCTGACCAACACCAACCGCCCAGCTCGGCTCATAAGAAATAACGACGTTGCGGATCTGGTCTAAAGAAACCCCGTGGAGGACACTCATAAGTTGTTGGAAGACGTAGTGGATTTCACCATTGACTTCTTTTTGAACCATCGTTTCATCGGTACAGATAATCGGGGTGACCCCCATCTGGAGGGCTGCATTGACCTTCTTGTGGACAGCAGCGTTATTTTCACCAAAGAGGCGCCGCCGCTCAATATGACCCAGCATTGCGTAACTAGTCCCTAAATCACGAAGCCCCCGTAGACTGATTTCACCCGTAAAGGGGCCATTGTATTCTGCCGCTGCGTTTTGGGCAATGATCTTCAAGCCCGAATTACCAGCTGCCTGGACCATACTGTAGAGGGCAAATGCTTGCGGAGCAATTCCGACTTCCACCTTTGCCGGGTCGGGAAGTTTGTCCTTAATCTGGTTTACAAAGTCAACCGACTCCGCAATGTTCTTATGCATTTTCCAATTGGCGGCAATAAATGGTTTTCGCATGATTCTTCCTCCGTCCGCTTTTTCCTCTATTATGGCATACTGGCCACTTAAATGCACTTAGTCTTTCCAGTGTTCCTGCTTAAACTGGGCCCGACCACCTGCCTCTTCCAAAGCATAACGTTGCGGATTCTTCTTGTAGAAATGCTGGTGGTAGTCCTCAGCTGGGTAAAAGGGCTTTGCATCCTCAATTTGGGTTACAATCTTAGCATCCCCAAACTCACTGCTTTCCTGCAGTGCCTGCTTCGACTTTTCCGCAATCCGCCGTTGCTCAGGGCTATTGACGAAGATAACGGGACGGTAGTTATCTCCCCGGTCTTGGAACTGCCCCATTGCATCCGTGGGATCCGTCTGGTGCCAGTAAATCGTGACCAGTTGGTCATAGGAGATAACATCCGAATCAAAGGTAATTTTAACCGCTTCAGTATGCCCCGTCGTCCCGCTGGAAACCTGTTCATAGGTCGGGTTGGCGACGTGCCCACCGGTGTAACCGGAAACAACCTTCTTGATTCCCGGATAAGTGTCAAACGGCTGAACCATACACCAAAAACAGCCACCCGCAAAAATTGCCGTATCTAAACTCATATCAACCACCCTTTTCTCATACTCCCAATTATGTCATTGAGAATTTTACTAATTTTCTATATTTTAGCCATTTACTACCTAAAAACAAAGCAATCCGCTCACGTCAGAACCAGGTGACACAAGCGGATGCTTACCGTAAAATTAAATTTTTACTTTGCTAAGTGGTAACTTTCTTCCTTGCTATCGTAGTCAAATTCAAAGCGACCGCGGTCTGTTTCTACGTAAATCCGGTCATAGGTTGGTTGGTAACCATGCTTATGAAGCTGTACGGTAACCTGGCCGTCAGCAGCGACTTCTACGTAGTATTCGTTGTACTCGCCTTCTTGGTACTTGAAATCAAGACCGTTATCTTGGTAATGTTTATAGGCACCGCAATCACCAAAGAGGCGGAAGGTCATTACCTTCTCCGGCTGGTCGCTAATGTGCTTGACCTTATTACCCCATGGTAAAATCGTATCCTTCTTAATGAAGAGTGGCAGCTTCTCGATTGGGGCATTAACCATAATTGTCTGCTTACCTGAGTATTCAGCGTTGTTCCAGAAGTCGAGCCACTTCCCTGCCGGTAGGTAGACTAGGCGCTTGTCAGCTCCCTGGTTTACGATTGGGGCAACCAGGATGTTAGTCCCCACCATGTATTCATCATTCAGCTGACGAACAGCAGGGTCCTGGTCGTAGTTAAGCACCAGGGGCCGCATTACTGGTAAGCCGGACTCTGTCTCGTGACGCAGTTGGTCATAGAGGTACGGAACAAAGCGGTAACGGAGGTTCAGGTAGTCACGGTAGATATCAAGGGTTTGCCGGTCAAATGCCCATGGCTCCTGGTAGCGGGTCCCCATCTCAGCATGGTTTCTGAAGAGCGGAACAAACAATGAGGCTTCGAGCCACCGGGTAAGCAATTCCGGCGTGGTGTCCTTCTGGAAACCACCAATATCGGTCCCGGCAATTGCAAAGCCACTCATTCCTAAGCTATTCAGCTGGGGGATTGCCAACTGAAGGTGGGACCAGATTGACTGGTTATCACCCGTCCAAACGGTGGAGTACTTCTGGGTACCAGCAAAGGCCGCCCGGGTGATGATGTATGGCCGTTTACCAGTTGCATCCTTCATTCCTTCATAAGCTGCCTGTGCCTGCAAGTGCCCAAAGACGTTGTGCATCTTGGCATGGGTGCTCTTTTGATCACCGTCACTGAAGACCAGGTCCTTTGGCAGTTCGCCATCAAAGGAGGCTGGTTCATCCATATCGTTCCAGACCCCACAGGCCCCCATGTCCGCAAAGAACTTGATGTGCTTTGCCCACCACTTGCGGACTTCTGGACGACCAAAGTCTGGGAAGACCGCGTCACCAGGCCATACCCGGCCGACAAAAACGGTTCCGTCAGGGTTTTCCACAAAGTAGCCCTTTTTGACCCCTTCTTGATAAATGTCGTAGCCATCTTCATCCTTTTTGACTCCGGCATCAAGAATTGGCATTAGGCGAATTCCCCGCTTCTTCATCTCAGCAACAAATTTCTTGGGATCCTGATACTTCGTCGTATCCCAGGTAAAGTCACGGTAACCACGCATGTAGTCAATATCCAGGTGAATAACATCGATTGGCAGGTGGTACTTTGCAAAGCCATCAGCAATGCTCTCTACCCGTTTGTCACTAGTACTGTAACCCCACCGTGACTGCTGGTAACCGAGGACCCACTTCTGTGGCAGCGGGGTAACCCCTGTCAGGTAAGTATAGTTAGCAACAACGTCCTTCAGAGTGTGACCACCTAAGACGTAGTAGTCGATATTCCCGTCAGCTGCAGAATAATAGTAATAGTTCTCGCTTTCCTTACCGAGGTCGAAGTGACTCTTGTAGGTATTGTCAAAGAAGAGGCCATACGGGTGACCGTCTTTGAGACCGTACATCACTGGGATTGACTTGTAGATTCCCTTAACCGATTCGTTATGAACCTGACCAAAATCAACGTTCCAGTTGTCGTAGTCATAACCCCGTTTATCCAGGAAACCAGGCTTGTCACCTAGGCCGTAGAACTGTTCATCCGGACTCAGGGACTTAATGATCTCGTAGTGCCGGTCATCACTCTTCCCTAAGAGGTTAATATCGTGGCCTTCAGCCAGGACCGTAGACTTGTGCTCGTCGTCCAGGTCGTTTGCCAAGGCCTGCCGGCGACCCCGGTAGTCCATTACTAATGGATTACCCTCGCCGTCAAAGAAATCGATGTGACGGCTGTCATAAGCTTTAACGGTCAGATCCGGGGTGCGCACTTCGATGTGGTCCCCCTTATTATCAACCGTGTAGTTTATTTTGTGGTGTTTATCACCCTGGATTGCATAAGAATTAGTCGTGCAGTTCCGGTCCATAAATACGCGAATAATTTGACTAGTTAGGATGTCTAAAACCAAATTATGGCCATCTTCATAGTTCAGCGTTACTTTTGGTTCACTACTCTGGTAGCCAGTTAAGCGATTAGTCATTTTCTTTCTTGCCCCTTCCGGATTTTTTATTAAATGCAATTTCTTTACATTTCTTACTTTACCACTTTTTGCAAACGTTTACAAATACATTATCAATAGAATGTAAGCGTTTGCGTATATTGCAATTATTTAATATAATATGGGTAAGATAACTAGTGGGAGGAGATAAAATATTGAAACCAACTATTAAAAACATTGCGAAGGCTGCTGGTGTTTCCACAGCAACAGTCTCGCGGGCACTTTCCAATAAGGATGCTGTCCTAAAACCGTCTACTGCTAAAAAGATTCGCCAAATTGCCCAGGAAATGGGCTACCACAAGAATGTGGCTGCTTCACAATTGGCTTCCCACATTACAAACACGATTGCAGTAATCATTAACTACCACCAAACTAACTTTTGGAAAGACATCGTTAACGGTATCCTCCAACGAGCCCACGAGTTAAACCACAAGGTGATCATCTTTTCCGCGGGGAATAATGACTCTGCCCGTCTGACTGAGACGGTTAACGAGGCCTTGGAGCACCAGGCAACCGGGATTCTCCTTATTTCCGGTAAGATTGAACCCGCCCAGCTAAAGATCCTTGATAAGGCCCGCATGCCCTACCGCTTAATCTCAATTTATGACCAGCAGCATCCGGAACAACGCTTTATCAGTTCAGATAACGTTGCGATTGGCGAGAAGGCAACCAACTATTTAATTGCCCATGGGCACCAAAAGATTGGGATTGTGGGAATTGACCATTCATCTACCGGGCAGCAGCGGCTCTTTGGTTATCAGCGGGCAATGACGGCCGCCCAACTGACGATTAACCCCCACTGGATTTGCTACGGTGACTATGGTTACCAAAACGGCCAGGAACTTTTCGAAAAGATTGAGGGACACGGGTTAACCGCAGTAATTGCCGGTAGTGACCTGACGGCCGCCGGGCTGATCAAGGCCGCTACCAAGCACCACATCCACCTCCCCGACCAGTTGTCCATTATCTGCATTGACGGTTCCATGATCTGTGAAATCACCAATCCAACCCTCACCAGTGTCACCCAAGACTTCTACCAGATGGGTGTTAAGAGTGTCGTTAACCTTCTTAATAACAAACCCTCACTTTTCATCCCAACGTCAATCCATGAGCGATCAAGTGTCAAGAATATTTAACACAAACAAAAGGACCCAGTCTTCATTGGTTTGAAGGCTGGGTCTTTTTGTCACCTAATTATATTAATTTAGTGAAATTTAAGCTTAATTTCTACGCTTCTTAAATCCAAGTCCAAGGCTACCCGCAAACATTGCGGCAAGAGCACCAGCAACGATGCCCATGTTCCCTTTACGACCAGTTTGTGGTAACTGGCGGTTAGGTTGCTTAGGCGTCTGCGGTTCAGTTGGTGCCGTCAACTGAGTTGGTTGTACTGGATTGGTTGGTTGGGTAGGTCGCGTCGGTTGGGTTGGACTTGTTGGCGCAGTCGGTACTGTCGGCCGTGTTGGTTGCGTTGGCACTGTCGGCTTTGTCGGCTGAGTCGGTACCGTCGGCTTTGTTGGCTGCGTTGGTACTGTTGGCTTTGTCGGCTGCGTCGGCACTGTTGGCTTTGTCGGTTGCGTCGGTACCGTCGGCTTTGTTGGCTGCGTTGGTACTGTTGGCTTTGTCGGCTGAGTCGGCACTGTTGGCTTTGTCGGTTGCGTCGGTACTGTTGGCTTTGTCGGTTGCGTCGGTACCGTTGGCTTTGTTGGCTGTGTCGGTTGCGTCGGTACTGTTGGCTTTGTCGGCTGCGTCGGTACCGTTGGCTTTGTTGGCTGTGTCGGTACTGTTGGTCTAGTCGGCTGCGTCGGTTGGGCCTTCTTGGAATATAGGACTAAGAATTCGAGGTCGGGTGAGTTATGCTCAACGCGTTGAGCTTGAATGACTGACTTATCAGGTGTGTAGTCCCTAATCTCCGGACTGGTTACCGCTTTAAACTCTTGAGCAGGTGTCCACTGACCGTTCCAGACAACAACATTGGTAACCATGTCCTTGTAACCGGTTTGGGTAAACGAAAGTGGCTTGGCTACAAAGTCCGGAGCTGCAGTCTTACCAGTATCCTTGTACCGATAGTGAATAACCTCGTTAACCTTTACTGTCCGGCTCTGTGGCGCATGAGCGTGGAAGTAATAAACGTCAACTTCTCCACCAGGGACATTCGGCTGAGCAGCCTTCTTCTCGACTACCGCAGCATCCTGCTGATTGCTCTTCCGGCTAAATGATGGCAATTTCTCATAACCCAGGAAGGTGAGGTATGGGGACTTAACTGCCGAATAGTCACTAGCTTTAGACGTCACAACCCACGACTTTGCTGGATCCTTGGTTTCTACAAGCAAGTTGTTATTAGCGTCTTTTTTACCAGTAAGGTTATAGCCCACTACCTTATTATTCATTACTTGGTCCACAATTGCGGTTTGCTTCCAGGATACTGGCTGAACAACCTCGTCAGCAAGCTTTGTCTTTTTATTTAATTCTTCGTTGGTTTGGGCATCGAAATACTTAATGACTCGCTGCTCACTGCTAAGGTTCGTTACCACTTTTTTAGCATGCTTAACATGGACAACAAAAATCTGGGAAGGTGCTGCCTGTTGATCTTCAATGTTATCAAAATTGCCAAACTTGTATTGTCCTAGTTTGGCTCCGTCCACCGGATGCTTTTCATTCGTCCTGGAAATGCCAACATAGATGTAATGCTTATTAAGCAAGTCGTTCAATTCCTGCTGGTCATTGCTAAAGGCAATTGCATCCCCGGTTTGACCGGCGGCGTTGATTGGCTGTGCAAGTTTATCCAAAAATGCTTGAGCATCATCATCATGGTACCGAAGCAGGGCCCGCTGGCCACGGTCATAGATCAGGTAAACATCAGTATGATCCTTATCCGCCTTAGTAGAAGGAACAACTTCCTCAATACCCAGCTTCTGAGTTGCCGGCGTAATATACCAGATGTTACCATCCTTGTCCTTAATAGTCTGTCGGTTTTCGTCATTAAAAGAGACGGTTGACTTACTCAATGTGGAGTTTTCACCGGCTTTTGGCTGCCACGTAACTTTTTCTGGCTCCGCTGCGGGGTTGATAACGTAAACCTTGTCATCCCCCTTATTAACATGTAACTTGTTGTCGTTCTTGAATTTCTCTAGGGTTACAACTGCAACAGGCTTACCCTGAGCGTCCTGGTATTGACTACCACTGAAACTAACGGACTGATCGACTTTCTTAGCAAGATCAACCAGCTTGGCCGGGTCGGGTTGATTAGCGTCAGCTTTTTTGTAATAAACCGTCCGCGTGGCTGTCTTGGAGACATGCTGTAGCGCTGCCGTACGGACAAACTGGAGGGTAAAGCTTGTCACATAGGTATAAGGGTCACTAGCCTTCTTAGTCCCCTGTCCGTATGTACCGTAACTTATTGTACCCGTGCTATCATAAAGGTTAGAACCATTATACTTACCACTGGTTAAGGTTCCCTTGGATGCACCAACCAGCTGGTAACCATCTTCTTCAAGTTTCTTAATTGCATCCGACTGGCCGTCAAAAGTAATGTCTGTACTTCCAGAGGCATTTTCTTCATCGTGACCGTTCAAAACACCGACCCCGTGCCTCGTGTCAAGTGATGCAACATCACCCGTATTGGTAATATCTGCAAAGTGAAGGGTTGCCTCGTAAGCGATTTGGTGGGTAAAGCCATTACCACCACCCTGGAAGACTTTCGAAGTTGACTTGTTGATCTGAGTTCCAATACCATCAAACTTTCCTGATGCCCGGTTGTAGGAAATTGAAGGGCCATCACCCGGTTTTGTCCATGAAACCGGCATGTTGTAGTCCAACAGGATATCGAACTGAATAAAGAATGTTGAATGGGGACTCTTAACTGTACTGTCCTCATTGTTACCGACATTTACTGAGAAATTGTGTGACTGCCCATTAGCGTCCGTTGAAAGTTTAACGTGGGCCATGTTACTTTCGTTCAGATGAATACCGTTAACCAGCGGCGGTTCGGTTCCGTCATGCTTTGCCTTCTGCAGGGCCGCCTGATAATCACGCCAGGAAAGCTGCGTTGTCGAATTGTTAACGGTCACTGTCAAGTGGTCTTTCAGGAACTGTTCAAATGCCGGGTCTTCGTTAACAAAGACACCGTTTACGCAGTCAGTAATCTTACTATACGATTTATAGATGCTTACCCGCTGACCGTTCCCGTCGACGGCATTTGGCTGGTAGACCCGGAAGACCTTAATGGTATCCGGCAGCATCGTCTGGCCCTTTGACAGGTAAGCCGTAAAGTCTGCGGTCTGCAGGGGGCTGAGGGTCGTACCTTTGGTGTTACCCGCCTTCCCGTAGTTCCATTCAATCATGTACTGCATTACTTCGCGGTTGTCAGCTTCCTTGCCTGTCGTTGCCTTTGTACCGCTAAGAATATCATGGGTATTATCAAAGTTCGTCTTTACTTTATGAACATCCTTGGCTGCCCAACCATGGGCAATTTCGTCGGCGACAACATTGTCCTTATAAGGGATAATAATCGGCTTGACCGTCGTTGTGTTAACGGTGGTGCTCCCCCGCTTTGTTGTGATGACCAGTGGCGTAGGCGTATTATTCTTTACATCATCGGCGTATTGCAGGGCAAAGTGCAAGTCAAAGTTGATGTCCAAATCTTTACCCACGTTCGACTTAACCGTAAAGGTCCCATTGCCATTGTTTGTAGCAGTCAGGTCATTGCTCAGCTGCTTGCTAACGCCGGTTTCCCAGTCAACAACTGTCCACTGACTCGGATTACTGTAAGAAATCGTGATTGGTTGACCAGCTGGTAAACGATCATTCTGGTAATTGACCGTCACTTGAACATTGTCATTACGAGCCATTACTTGCTGACCGTCGGCGCTGCCGCAGGAGTAGCCGTCGTTTCACCCGTCGTTGCCGGTGTAGTCGGGGTATCAGCATCTGCCTGGGCACCGCCCACAAAAAACGTAACCCCCAATAAAACAGAAGCCACGCCGACAGTCAGTTTGCGGAGCGCAAACCGCTGCCGTTGGGGCTCCATTCGCTTCATATACTCATTTTGATTATTCTTTGACATAGAACTTACCTTCTCCCATAACATTCATGTTTACATTGGCACCTAATTCCACTTATTTGCCATTGAAAATGCAACCATAAATCATCATGAAAACTATACTTCCATTGCGGGTGATAGTCAAGATAGGGGTTGGTAATAAACACTGTCAAATAGCGCCTTATGACCATTAATAGGGCCCATAGAACATCAAAAAGGCAATATTTAAATTAGCTTATATGAAATAAATATCAACATTCATGTTATCGACTTAAAAGTAATTTTTGTCTATTATCAATAAATTTGTATAATATAAAAAGGATGCCATCCCGTCATTTCAACGGTTAAGCATCCTTTTCTATTGATTAAATTTATAAATCCGTTTACTTAGCTTCTTCACTAGCCTTTTGTACCGTGACCCCTTCATGAATTCTTGGAACAACGAGGGCCCCGACCAGAAGTGATAATCCAGCGATCAGCATCATCATTGTTTGGTTGTGCCCCACGAGTGGGAAAATGATGAAGCTGCATAGGGAGGCCAGGATCTGGGGAACACAGATTCCGACATTAAACAGGCCAAGGTAGGCTCCTTCGTTCTTCCCGTTTAATGAGGAAGTCAGTAGGGTAAATGGAATCGTGTTAATACTAAAGTTAGCAATTCCAAAGAGAATCATTGCGATGATTGAGAGAGTCTTGGAAGTGATAAACGCCATGCTGCCGAGACCGATAGCACCGAGGACCATCCCCAAAACATACCATTTCTTCCGGGAGTTAGCCTTGGCTTTGGCGTAGAGCAGGCCCCAAATAATACCAGCGATACTGTAAACGGCGGTTAAGATCCCATACCAGTTACCAGCGGCCTGGTAGCCGGCAGAGCTGACGTCAGTGGTGTGCCAGATATTCTTGGCAACCGTCCCGGTCGTGTAAGTCCAAACATACATAATTGCAAACCAAGAGAATAATTGGACCAGGTTGATTTCCCAGAAGGACCGGGGTGCCTGCTTAACGAGCTTCCAGAGACTGACCTTCTCGTGCGCCTCATTGACGTCGATGTGGTGGTAATTGGCATAAGTCTTCGGATCGTATTCCTTAACGTTGAAGACGGTCCACAGTCCCGTAATCAGCAGGACAGCAGCGGCACAGAGGTAAGCCCAAATAACAGTGTGCGGAACAACTCCCCGCTTAGCCGTGTTGGACATCCCAAACGCGGTGAACAGGAACGGCAGGATCGTGGCGAGAATTGCCCCACCATTAGAGAAGACCTGTTGCCATGACCAAGCGGCGTTCTTTTGCTTGTTGTTAACCATGTCACCAACCAGCATCCGTAATGGCTGCATGCAGACGTTGGAGAACAGGTCCATGAAACAGATAGCAACGGCGGCGTAGGTCATTGCGGCCAGCGAACCATACCCGAAGCCAAACGACCCGGAAAACGGTAGCATGATCAAGACTAAGGCCGCAATTGGGGTCCCAAAGAGGAGGTATGGTAACCGCCGACCGAAGCGGTTCCAGGTCCGGTCAGACAGTTGACCCAAGATCGGCTGAACAATCATTCCCATTAACGGTGGGAAGATGAAGAAGAAGCCGAGGCTGTTTGGGTTAGCACCAATCGTCTGACAAATCCGGCTCATTTGTGAGCTTTGCAGTGAGAAAGCCATGTTAATTCCAAAGAAGGCAAATGTAATTGAGAAAATTTGGCTCTTGGATAATGACGGCATCCCCGCATCAAGATCAATTCGATTATCTTCGTTAGTCTTTTTATCCATAATAACTATCTCCCAACTTAGTATTGGTAAACCTTTGCTTCATAAGGACGAATCGTCTCGCCCGCATCATCAGCATAGTTAGTAATTAAAAGTTTGGCACCGTCCGGAACGTCGTAGTGGCGTTGCAGTGTTTGGTCGGTGTAGTTGGTAATGACGAGCAGGGTGGTATCAGCATTTTGCCGGCGGTAGGCAAATACAGCTGGATCATCCTCGTTGCCAGCGACCAATTGAAAATCACCGTTAGTAATTACCGGAAGCTCATGACGGAGTTTAATCAACTTCTGGTAGTAATAGAAGATTGAGTTTTGGTCCGCCAGCGCCTTTTCGACGTTGATGGTCGGGTAGTTCGGGTTGACCTTTTCCCATGGCGTTCCAGTGGAGAAGCCCGCATTCTTGCTATCATCCCATTGCATTGGTGTCCGCGCGTTGTCCCGACTATGCATTGCCAGATACTTCAGCATCGTTTTTCCATCAAGGAGGTGCTGGTCGTCAACGAGCTGGTGGTATGCGTTAATCGACTCAAGGTCAACGTAATCTGCGAGCTTGTCGAAGTAGACGTTTGTCATTCCAATCTCTTCACCCTCGTAAATATATGGGGTTCCTTGCTGGAAATGCAGCATGGTTGCCAGCATCTTGGCAGACTTTAGACGATTTTCTTCGTTACTGTCATCACCGAAGCGGGAGACAACCCGCGGCTGGTCGTGGTTATTCCAGTAAAGGGAGTTCCAAGCGGTCCCCATCAGGCCCTTCTGCCACTTTGTGAAGTTAGCCCGCAGGTCAACCAGCTTCGTCTTCTGATCGTTCCACTTCCCCAGTGCCGGGTTACTATTGCCATCGAGCCCCATGTGTTCAAACTGGAAGATCATGTTAAGCTCCTTATTATCCAGGTTAGCGTATGCCTTAGCCTGTTCCGGTGTGGTCCCGGGCATTTCGCCGACCGTAATCATCTTATGCTTACTCATGACATTACGGTTCATCTCCTGCAGGAACTCGTGCATCCGCGGACCATTAGGTACAAGTTTTTCAACGTTGGCGTACTTTTCATCCCCCGTCAGTGGCCCATCAGTGAGTTCCTTTGGCTTGGAGATCAGGTTGATAACGTCCATCCGGAAGCCATCAACACCCTTGGCAGCCCACCAGTTCATCATATCGTAAACACTGTGGCGAACGTTTGGATTTTCCCAGTTCAAGTCGGGTTGCTGGGGAGCAAAGAGGTGGAGGTAGTACTGGTCGGTTTCCGGATCGTACTTCCAAGCCGGTCCCGAGAAGTAGGAACCCCAATTATTGGGTTCCTTACCATTCTTACCATCCCGCCAAATGTAGTAATCCCGATACGGGTTATCCTTGCTCTTCTTGGATTCTTCAAACCACTTGTGCTGGTCAGAGGTGTGGTTGACAACCAGGTCCATCACCAACTTCATTCCGCGGTGGTGGATACCATTAATTAATTCCTGGAAATCAGCCATGTTACCTAAGGTTGGGTTGATTGCCTGGTAGTCACTAATGTCGTACCCGTTATCAACTTGGGGCGACTTGTAGATCGGGTTCAACCAGATAATGTCAACTCCAAGCTTCTTGAGGTAGTCTAAGCGGTTAATGATTCCCCGGAGGTCACCAACTCCATCACCATTACTATCCTGAAAACTCTTCGGGTAAATTTGGTAAACAACCGAGTTATTCCACCAATGTTTATTTTCCATCAATAACAGCACCTTTCATTCCATGATTGCTTTATGTAACCGTTTGCATTTCCTACAATTCAAATAATAACACTATCATCCAGATAATCAACCCTAATTATGTAAACGCATTCATTTTTATATAAGTTCTTAGTAAAATTAACTCTACAAGCTTATATTACTGAACTTTTTTACTGTCCTATTGTACTTTAATGCCCGGTTTGTCTTATAATAAAAAGGAAATTGCAAAAAAGAAGGAATTATAATGCTCGATAGTCTAACCAGCCTAATCCTGGTGTTTGCATTTGGTTACGGCCTATCACGGAATTTTAAAAAGGGGAACTATGCTTATTCCTTTGTTATGTATGCTGGTGCGGTCATCTTTTACGCCAACCTTTATCATACATTAAGCGGGAGCTTGGCGTTTTGTACGATGATGGTTGCCCTATTTTTAGCAATTATTTTGGCCATTGTCTTTATCTACCGCGCCATCCAAGCAGATAACGGGAACCGCCATTACTGGGGAGCAACCGCTTTGTGTGGGATTTCAATTATCCTCGTAATTATCTTTAAGTTCATTCTCTAACTACGGAAGAAGGGACAAATCTTACAAAGCAGTTGAGTAGCTTGACAATCGGCCGGATATGCAAGTTGAAAAAGCTACAGCGCAGTAAACAAAGGGACGCTAGCATTCGGATTTTTCCGAATACTAGCGTCCCTTTTATGCTTTCTAAAGACTTGCTTCGCAGCGAAAAGCAAGCTATTTCTGTTTCACTACTTAACAGTCATGCTGACCACGCGACTTTTCCGGGAAGTTACCGCGACTGTAATCAACCACCTCAACGTTTTCTGTCAGGGTCCTCCTGTCTGAAACCAACGGCAGAGTAAAGAGGTGCCGATTAAAGCGAATCGTCATCTGGTCATCAAACTGCGCGCGTGATTCCCCCTTTATCTTTACCGGTCCCAGATTTGAATCAATCTGAGTGTCGAAATCCTTCAGGTTTAGCACCTTGTCAATAAAAATTAGCCGGTAACCACCGTCGAGTGAGCAGCTACCAACGGCAGAGAAGGGGCCGACCCCGTCCTCAAAATCAAGCAGGATTTGCTTGTCTTTAGCTACGTACTTCTTCAGGCGTTCAATGGCCTCTGTGGTGAAGGTTAATTTCATTGTCCTTATCCCTCCTTGAAAGATTGGTATTTTAATTCCCGGTTTGTAAAATTAAGTTAGAAAAACAAAAAAGCCATTTGTGATAGACTTTTGAGTATCCCTAATCAAAAGAAA